>JALYMD010000371.1 GCA_030773875.1 Chloroflexota bacterium
GTGGGATCCCATCGCGCCATCGCCACAGGCACCCAGGAGAACGCTTCCGCCTGCTGCCCCGACCCGGCGGACAGTCACAACTCAGGTGACGTGGTGGTCCCGCCGGTGACGCGGGAGGCACTTCCCCCGGCGGAGCCCGCAACCTCCGGCCGCCTCCGCCGCTTGACGGACGAAGATCGGGGTTTGTGGCTCCAAACCGAGCAGCAGTGGCTCAGCCTCCGGGGTGAGGTCTTCGACGTCCGCGCCTACGGTGCCCTTGGCGATGGTGTCACCGATGATTGGGAAGCGTTCAACCTCGCCATCGAAGCGATGACCTCGCGGCTGGAGGAAGACAGTACCTCCCCCTACGGACGGACCCTCTACGTCCCGCCCGGAACCTATCGCCTCGCCCAAACCCTGATCATCGATCGCGCCGTCCGCCTCGTCGGCGCCAGCGCCACCGGTCCTAACACCGACTCGGTGCTCCAAGTTGACGCCGGCATCATCGGGATCATCATCGCCGCCGCCGATCCGGCCCTCACTGGCCAGCCCGGGCGCCGAGGCGACGGCACGATCATCGAGCGCCTCCGGATCACCAGCGCGACCCCGCCCGGCAACGTCAGCACCCCGGTCGCCGAAAGCGCGAAGACGGCCTCGCTCGCGGCGGACCCGGCCTCCATCCACGGCGTCTGGCTACGAGCTCGGGCCAGCATTCGCGATACCTGCGTCGAGGGGTTCGACGGCGACGGCATCCACGTCGAGATCGGGGCCACCGGAGACGATGCGGCGCCCGTGGGGACCCTGACCTGGGACGTCTCCAACTGTTGGGTTGCCCGCTGTGGCAACCACGGCTTGGCCGTCCGCGGTTCCGGCGGCGGGCTCGCCAAGCTCTTCATCGCCACCGACAACGGCAAGTGGGGCATCCAGGACGAAAGTGCCGGCGGCAGCACGTACCTTCAGGGCCGCGCCACGGGCAACGTGTCCGGGCCGTTCACCTCCGGAAACGGTGGCAATCGTAGCCTCTTCGTCGGTTGCGTCGCCGACGCGGGCCAGCCACGGAGCGTCTTCGGCGACACCAGCGTCGTCGTCGCTGGCGATCACGCCACCGGCTACCAGGGGGGCAACGCCTGGACAGCCGACGCCTCCCGCATGCTGCTTCAGGCCCAGGAGCCTGGAACCGCGGAACTGCCCCTGCCGACGGTGCCGACCCTGCATATCCGCGGAGCCGCTGGGCAGACCCAGCCGCATCTCCGCATCAGCGACCGGAATGGCGGCCGGCTGGCCGAGGTCGACGTCGCCGGACGCCTGCTTGTCGGCCCGGCGGACCTCACCCCCGCCCCTCCGGGAGGCGACCAGATCGGCATCCAGCCGGTTCAGGTCCAGATCAGCCACCCCGAAAGCGGACAGGCGGCGCTGCGCTGGGTCGTGGATGGCGAGACGGCTGCCTGGGTTGCGCAGGCCCACGCCTACCTCGAGCCCGGCGGAACCGATGACCGCCCGGGTCCCGGAGGCGTCCGCCTCACGTTTCAGACCCCGGACACCAACGGCGGGGAACTGGACACCCTGACCTTGCGCCAGGGCCGGGTGGGAATAGGCACCATCAACCCTGCCCCGGCCACGCTACTGGATCTCGCGTCCACCACCCAGGGCTTCCTCCCGCCCCGGATGACCACCCAGCAACGAGACGCGATCCTAGCGCCTCCCGAAGGTCTGACGATCTACAACGTCACCACCAAGCGCCTCAACTTCCATGACGGAACGCGCTGGCAGGAGGTCGCGGTTAGCGAGGCGGCCCCCGCTGGATAGACCCTCGACGCGGCCCTTCGCAGGGCCGGGAGGCATCACCCGAGCGATGCCTCCAGGCCGTCCGCCTCTGGGTCACGGCAGACCTGCGCCAAATCGGCTTCGATCCGGCTGGTCCGCGAAAACCTCGCCTCGTGCAATGGTCAGCGCCGCTGGCCCTTGGCCTCTGGGCGAGGCACCGTGGCGTACCTGGCCATCTCCTCCATCACCCTGCTCACGATCCCCGTCGCCCCCTCGGTGCCCTCGGCGTACAACGCTTCCTG
>JALYMD010000372.1 GCA_030773875.1 Chloroflexota bacterium
TGCTGTGCGTGTGAGTGAAACACGTCCTTTCTGGCGCTTAGTAGACGCCGTGGAGCCTCTTGGGAAGCTCATTGGTTGGTTGGGGTTCTGCTTTCTGGGTGTCGATGACGGCGGCTTGACGGGCGCCCTCATTGAACGCCACGGTTTTACGCGCCTTGATCGTCTCCAGCTCTTTGGTGCTGGCCTCGGCGGTGGCTTGCAGGTCGGTCAGCGCCTTTTGGGCGGTGGCCAACTCCTGGGTCACATTGGCCACTTCCGCCGTCTTGGTCTCCAGGGACTTGGTCAGATCGGCGAGCAGGGAGTCACGGTCGGCCAGAGATTTGGAGACCGCCTCGGGGGATTGCGCCTTGAACGCTTTGGCGGCGCGCTCAATCTCCTCGGCGTTGCCGTCCGCCACCAGCGCCGAGACCACTTTCATGATGAGGGTGTGGAAGTCGGATAGGGCCGCGTCGATGGACGCCGTTTTGTCCTGCGCGGATTTCTCTTCATCGACCAGGGTCATCCAGACATAGTCTGAGAGGGTCCAGGAGAGATCGTTGATGGCGCTGGTGGCCATGCCAATCTCCGCCCAATCGCCGAAGACCGTGGATTTGGCGACCTCGCTGGTGTCGGGCTTGGCTTGGTCAGGGGCGGACTTGGCAGCGGCCGGCTCGTCAGCAGGCGCCTCGTTATCCTCCTGCCCGGCAGCCGGGGTCTCGACAGGCGTGTCTGGCGTGGGGTCGCCCACGGCAGCGTCGGACGCCGGCAAAGCGTCGTTCACCTGGGGCTGGTCAGATGCATTCGGGGTGGCAGGTGTCGTCCCACCTTCGGGGGTTGGCGTCGGAGCCGCTGGCGTGGCGTCGGGCGCGGGAGCGGCAGGGGCGGTGTCGCTCTTGGCGAGCAGGGGTTGTTCTTTAATCATAGACAGGTCCTTCCAGTCCTTCAGGGACTTAGTAATCGGCGTGACCCAGGTTTCGGCCACGGCGGGGGTGCCAGTAATGGCGACGTGAAACAGATCGATGTTCTTGTAGGTCATGACCCGGCGGCCCAGGTCGGCGAACCACTCCATGGCCGCCTCTTTGACCGCGCCGCCAATGGAGAGTCCGAGCTTCTTGCCTTTGTCCAGGGCTTTGATGAGGGTCTTGGTGCGGTAGTGATCGGGGTCCAGCTCCGCTTCCATCATCAGTTCTTGGCTGTCGGTGGCCCAGAGTTTGGTGACTTCGCCGAAGTCGTCGTCCCAATCGCTGCCATGCTCGTTGTTGAGCGTGATCCGCTTGAGCTCTAGGCTCTTGACCATCGCGGCGATGGCGGTCTCCGCCATGCGCTCCCCGGTCAAGTCCAGGTGGGTGTTCGAGGCCATCCCGGTGATGACGTACTTCTCGGTGCCATCGGCGCTCTTGCGCAGGGTGTAGCCGGTAATGGGAACGGTGATCTTGAACTTGTTGGCGACGGTGTCTGGCATAGAAAAAAGCCCGGAGGCGTCCTTGTCGGACATCCTTCGGGCTCTCGGGGAACCTCAAGCGGAGGCGCTTGGTGTTATCTGGTTGATTTTATTGTATCACGGCCTCTGGGAGGCGTCGGAGGCTGCGGGAGCAGGCAGATGAGCACGACCTCGACGAAGTGTCCGGCAAAGACAAACGCGTCCTCGTAGGTGAAGCAGATGTCGGGAGACGGCTCAGGCTGCGTCACGCCTCTCCAAGCGACGCTCGATGCGCTCCAGGGCCTGCTGTATCGGCTCATCGGCGGTCTTGCTTTCGTGGCTGCCACGATGGACCAGGAAGCTGGAGAGGACCACGAAGGTGAGAAGCTGCAAAAATTCGCTCTGCCAGTTCTCGAAGGTAGCCGAGAGGAAGGCGGATAAGAACTCAGTGACGCTAGAGGACTGGCCGTGTGTCTGCGCCTCGTGTGCCATCTCAAACCATTGGCTGACGGCCTGCGCTACCCAGGAAGAGAGAAAGAGTGCTCCCAGCGTGAGACTTAGGCTGTAGTCACGCCACAGCCGGGTCACTTCTCCTCCTCGAACATGCTCTGGCTGGGGTAATCAGCCTTCTTCACGTAGCGGGCTGGATCGTGGGTGAAGGTATTGATCTTGCCGCAGCGCTCGCACTTGATCTCAAGCAACGGCTTGTCCGGATCGCGTAAGGGGCCTTGGCGCTTATCGAGCAGCTCCAGGCTGGTGCGCAGCAGCAGTTGGTGACAACGGGTACATCTGAGGTCCTCAAGCATTGTCCTCCTTGGTCACAGACGGATAGAGCTTGGCAAAACCCTCCTTGACCAGCCAGTCGTTTACATTGATGCCGTCCTTGCTGATAAACGTCCCAACGTACCGCCCATATTTTTCCTTTCTCAGTTTGGTTGTCCTCAGCGTGCAGACGGAGCCTTCGGGCAACTTCTCTAGCAAGGCAGCCTTCGCCACGTTGCCGTCCTCCGTGCTCATTTCTGGAGCATCAATTCCTTCCCAGCGGATGGTGAGCTTGGCGGTGATATCAAAACCAACGTCAATTTCACAGCGGCTGGTATCTGCGTCAATATGGCGCAAGATGGTGCATTTATATTCGTACACATACCTCCTTACATTTTATCTCTGTATTTCTCGCATAATTACCGCAACAATTCCCGCAATTTTCCCGTAATATTTCCCGCATGTAGTCTTCCTGCATTTCCCGCATATTTTCGTTTGCAAGTCCAGGTTCAGGTTCATAGAATAGAGGGGAGGACGGTCGGATTACCCGTTGCCTTTTCAATCCTCGTTGCTCAGTTTGTCCCTTCGGGACCTGCGGACAAGCCGCAGGAGCGCTCTCTCCTCTTCTCTTAATCAGTCAAACCTATCTCACTACACCGACACGCTATCTCTTGTCCGGGCTCTATCCCGGTTGGGTATTTGTCATCGAAGGCTACAATCACACCCTCTAAGGCGGCGTGTGAGGGTCGTACCCTTTCATCCCTCGCTGTGAGCCATTGGCGGCGCACCACCACGCCACTGGCCACCAGTGCCTCATGGTTGGCGTAGCCAAAGGCTTGGGCGGTCTCAGTCCGGGCAATCAGCGTCGCGCGATACCCCTTGGCCTCGGCGAAGGTGGACTGGACCCGGGCGGAGAGCTCGGGGATGCCTTCCCCCTCCAAGATGCCCTGGGCTAATGCCTGCCGTAGGGCCTCCCGCGTGGTCTCGTTGATGCCTCTGGCATGTACCAAGGCGCGGGTCGCCATGTAGTCATCGACGATTCGCTGGGTCACGCCGATGTCCAGGGTGAGGGAGATTTGCAGCTGCGCCTCCTCCGCTCCTCGGGAGATGGCGTCGGGGAGGTTGACGAAGAAGAGGGTGGAGAGTTCGGCGTCATCCGGCAGGGGATCGGCGAGGTAATCCGCCACCAGATCATCCACCACGCCCTTGGTGACGTGTTTAGTCACGCTGGTCCCGAAGACCGTGGTCAGGCGGTCCAGATGCCGCTGCTCCTGGTTCTCGAAGTAGGTGACGATCTTAGGTTGGAGCGCGTCGGCCAGCTCCGCCATCGCCGTCTCGCGCCGCAGCTTGAGCGCCTCAATCTCATCCCGGCTGACGGACTTCTGCGTCTTCGGCCTAGCCTCTGGCACCTCCTCCGCCGCGCTTCCGGCCGTCACGCCAGGTTGTTGCTCCTCCT
>JALYMD010000373.1 GCA_030773875.1 Chloroflexota bacterium
GGAGTAGCGCGTCCTGGAAGTCCGGCCCGAAGCCATGCGTCCAGGTGCCCCGGTGAATCACCTGAACCTCGCGCCCATCCACGGTCCGCAGCGGCCCGGCGAAGGGCTGCTCCTGCCACGCGGCACTCAGGGCGATCTAGGGCAGTTCGCCGTTCGCAGTCATCGGCCCTCGGCACCGGTTGATGGGTTAGCTCCAGTCCGCTTCCGTCGCGGCGGCCCATCATCCCGGATCTCTCCTGCCACGTCCACCTGCCGGTTCATGGCGACCATATCAGCTGTGGCTGAACATTCGCGTTCGTATTTGGGTCGCCAAAGGGGCCGGGGCGACCGGTTCGCGTGGCAGGAGGGTCGGTTGCTGGCGCTCTTGCCTCCTGGCCGGTCATTTTGCCTATTCAGGGTTCTTGCAACGCGCTCAGTAAGCGGCGGTATGATGCCTGCTCGGACCAGTGCGTTTGACAGCAGCGGAGGTGGCGACGATGGCGAGGATCGAGGTCGACACCCTGGTGGTGGTGCGACGCGTCGTCATGGAACTCGATGACCGATCGGTGTCGACGCCGTTGCGCGATGGCTCCAGGCGATCTGGCGGTTTGTTCCCCGACTGGCTCGGTGTGCCGGCGTCCTGGTTGATCGCCGAAAAGCCGCGCTATGGGCTCCGAGGTATCGCGGCGGGCGCCCTCCTCACGGCCGCGGCAGTGGCGCTAGGGGACATGACCCGGCGCCGATCGAGGCTGCCGGCGCTCTCCGTGGGATCTTCGGCGCAGGCGCTCCCCTCCTCGGCGCGCCGGACCCTGCCGGCGTTGCCGGACGACCTCAGCCAGCCAGAGCGGTAACTCTTGGCGGCTCACGACATCTGCTGGGTCAGGGGCACGCCGTAGGTCATGCGGCAGTCAGAACCGCCCCAATGCCGTCCGTTTGTGGCTCTGCGCGAGCGCCTGACGCACCCGGTCCTCGTCCATCCAGGCGGGGTGAGGGATGGTGAGGGCGGCGGCGGGTGCCGTGATGAGGTCGGGGAGGTGGCGTTGGATCGCGGCGTCGGCCATCAGGTAGCCGTGGTTTTCGAGGACGGCGATCTCGGCGGTGGAGAAGGCGTCCAGGTCGGTGCGGACCTCCGAGATGATGTCGTTCACGATCTGATTCGAGTAGCCCGGCGTGGGAGGGTTGTAGTGGGAAGTCGCGCTGCCGATCCCCCAGTAGGTCCCCCGCAACGTGCCGTTGAGGAAGCCGGAGATGAGCCACCGTTTGCGCAGCCTCCGGCTTTGGCTCTCGAGGATCATGGTGTACCGGTTCAGGCGCCAGAGCAGGCCGCGGTCTGCCTCGTCCTCCAGGACCTTGCCGCCGTCTGAGACGAGGACGACTCGGTGATCCTTCCAGACCGGCTCCAAGCCCGCGTTGTCATAGACGCCGCCGTCGCTCAACCGTATCGCGGCGACGAGGGCGTCCCGGTCCGGTCCACGGTAGCTGCCACCGGTGAACCTGCTCGGCTCCAGGTTGACCGGCAAGGGGCCGATCGGCGGGAAGCAGGATGACGCCGCGATGGCCCGGGCGACCGGACAGTTTGGGATCGGGCGCACGTAGCCAGCTTGATAGTCACCGAGCCGACCTCGCCGCGAGCCGGTCACCTCCGTGTCGAAGACGAAGTTGACCCCGAACGTCATATCCGTGGCGCAGAAGATGAACCTGGGCCGGGCCGGGAGCTCACCGAACGTCATGCGGATGAGCCGTCGCTCGTACTGCGTCGCCAACGCTTCCACGACAGTGGCGCCGTCACGCCAGTTCCACGGCAGGAAGCGCTTGACGATGGGCCAGGTGCGAATGTTTCGATTGGTAAAGCGACGGAACGGCCCGGCCACCGTCTGCTCCCAGTCGCCGATCGGAGTCCCGGTTGCCGGCCACTGGGTGGCCTGCTTCACAAGCTGGGCAGCGACGATGCTCCCGCCGGAGACGGTGCAGATGGTGTCGATCTCGGTCAGGATCCCAAGCTCGTTCAGCCGGCGCAGCGCCGCGAGGTGGAAGAGCGCGGCGCGAAAGCCGCCCCCGGACAGGCAGAGCGCGATCCCCTGACGCGCGCGTCGGCTTCGGTGTGTAGACCGCCTGCGCGTACTCCGTTGCCTCGGATGGCGGAGTCTCTACCAGCCCGGTGTCCCGCGTCTGCATCACGGTCACCTCGCCTCGCGCGTTCTGGCAACGGCTGTCAGGTGTTGCGTTTCGTGCGCATCACCAGCGCGACGTGATGGCGCCAGAATGGTCGTTCGCCTGGTAGGGGCGACGCACGCGTCGCCCGGTTGCCGACGAAGACGACGCGTGCGTCGCC
>JALYMD010000374.1 GCA_030773875.1 Chloroflexota bacterium
AGCCGCGCCCAAGAGCAACGGCAACCGCCCTTCCCGAACAACCCTGACCCGCTGCCGGCCCGTCGGCACCATCGCCCCCGGCAGCGCCCGCCGGTCTTCCTGGTTGGGGCCAGTCGGGCGCCCGTCCCGTTCACCGCCACGCCGGAACCTACAGCAACGGCGCCCAGGCACCCCATTCCCGACCGGCGCTCCCCACCCGGCGCGTCCAACTGTCTTCCCCTTGCGTCTCACCCGATCGGCGTCGAGCGCCGCCCCGCCCGCCGGCTGGAGCCGGGGCGCGGGACGTGCGAAGACGGCCCGGGACGAGTTCCGAGGAGGAGGCTGTGGTCGGCACGAGTAGCCATCCGGACGAATCGGCGGCAGCTCGCCTGCTACCGACGCTGGAGCAACTCCTCGCGATCGAGGCGACGGACTTGCAGGTCGTGCTGGTGGAGGCGTCCGATCTCGTTGTTCAGGCCCTCGGCGCCGACAAGGTCGACGCTGCCCTCCATGACGCCGCCACCGACACCCTAGTCGCGGCCGGAAGCAGCCGCACCGAGATGGCCCGCCAGCAGCACGCCACTGGCCTAAACCGGCTGCCGGTCGCCAACGGCGGGCGGGAAGTCGATGTCTTTCTTTCAGGCGATTCGTACCTCACCGGTCGAGCCGACGAAGATCCGGGGCAGCTCTTGGCCATCGTCGAGCTTCTCGGCGTCCGCTCCGCGGCGATCGTTCCCCTGGAGGTGGCCGGAAACCGCCGGGGGGTCGTCATCGCCTCCTCGGCGCAGCATGACTTCTTCACGGAAGAGGATCTCCAGTTCCTCCAAGCTGTGGCCCGGTGGGTCGGCGCCCTGGCTCACCGGGCAGAGCTGGTGCAACAACTCACCGCGGAAGCGGCAGAGCGGGGACGCCGCCTCGCTGCGGACGAACTCGTCACGGTGCTTGCCCACGACCTGGGCAACTACCTCGCGCCGATCAAGGCGCGGATCGATCTCCTCCGCCGGCGGGCGCGCCGAGAGGACCGGCAGCGCGATCTCCAGGACGCCGAGGGGGCTTCGCAGGCCCTCGACTGGCTGCGGCGCCTGATCGCCGACCTCCTTGATGTCGGGCGCCTCGAGCAAGGCATCTTCGCCGTCTCGCCGCAGCCGGTCGATCTCTCCGGGCTCGCCCGCGAGACAGCCGCCGCCTTCCAGGCCGGGTCCAACGCCATCAAGATCGGGGGCGAGTCGGCCGTCCCGGCCCTGGTCGATCCGGACCGGCTTCGCCAAGCGCTCGAGAACCTGCTCAGCAATGCGGTAAGGCACTCCCCGGAGGGGGCACCGGTCCATCTGGATGTCGGCCTAGAGGAGAACGGGGATGGCCGATGGGCGGTGCTGACAGTGAGCGACCAGGGCCCCGGAGTCCCACCCGACCTCCTTCCCCGCCTGTTCAATCGCTATGTCCGCGGCAGCGGTTCTTCTGGGCTGGGCCTCGGGCTGTACCTGGCGAGCCGCATCGCCGCCGCCCACGGTGGAAGCCTGACCGTTGATTCGCCCCCGGGTCAGGGCGCGTGCTTCCGACTTGCCGTACCATCTGGCGACGAACTGTCGGGGTTCAGCGGTGAGGCACCGTAGCTGCCCGTCGAGGCAATCCGACGAGCGGGCATCGAAATGGATCCATTCCTTGGCGCGAGGGGGACTACCAGATGGAGCAAACGTCCGGGACGCAACGACTCGTGCTGGTGGTGGAGGACAACCCGCTGACGCTAGATGCAGTGGTTGCGGCGCTCAATGAGGAAGGTTACCGCGTCCGCCGGGCCGTCGACGGCATGGACGCGATCGGGGAGATGCAGCAGGAGGTCCCCGATCTGGTGATTGCCGACATTCACATGCCCCGGATGAGCGGCGGCGAGCTCGTTCGGCGGTTGCGGGAGTGGAACGTCCCAGTCATTCTGCTGAGTGCGGACACCAATTGGTCACGTACCGCTGGCGTCGTCTTCGTTCCCAAGCCGTTTGATCTCGATCACCTGTTGGACGTGGCGGCCAACTTGCTCGACGAGGGCTAACGGAAGTCGCCTAGCGGCGCTCGCCGTGGTGACGGCAAGTGTCAGCTTCATCGACGCCCTAATTGCTGAAGGAGTCACCGCCGCTTGTGATCAAGACGAGCAGTCGGTCCTCCTGCCCGAGCGCGGCACCCTATTCCTCATAAGCGGCAACGGGCTCGTCGGGGAAACCCGGGCGCAATCGTACAAGTGCTTCGCCCTGCAGCAGCGGCAGGGCACCGAACAGATCAGACCTAACGGTAACCCCTAGCGCGGCAAGCATCTCCGCGATTGCCCCGGCTCGACACTCCACCTCTGACATGAAGGTGCTGCCCCCGGATCGTCATCCGGGGCCAGGGACGTTTGCCACCCTGATGGGGGACCTCATGGAGCATCCTCAAGGACCCGGCGAACGGCCCGCCCCGCACGGCGTCTGCTCCAGAAGAGCGACAAGTGAGGGTGAGGAGGTGTGCGAGCCACAATCCAGGGGGGCGGTTAGCATTGCGGCATAGTGGACGGCACGCTTAGAAACCCATCCTGAATCGCTCGCGTCCTCCTCTTCAGGCAACCTCAAGGTGGAATGTCGGACGCACCTCGCCCACTCGCCAGCCGTTGAAGTTCGTGATCGCCGGATCTTGGCGTTCCCGGAGAGCGTGAACCTCCGCGGATCCCAGAACCTCAAGCTGCTCCAGGGTGGCGAGCGCCGCCACACTGCGCGCCCGCTCTGAGCCGTCCAGGATGCGAATAGCGATGCCCAGAGCCCGCTCCGGCACCGCGAGGCACAGCAGGCCCTCCGCGCCGAGCTTGGCCACGACCCGGCCGCCCGTTACCTCCATCAAGTCGGTGTCCAACTCACCATGGCCGGCGATATTCTGAGGATGAGCCGTCATCGCGGCCCGCAGCCGGAGGAGGGCCGAGGCGTGCTCCCGGCCGTGCCCGGACGGCGCGGACTCGGGGTCGGCAAACGTTGCATAAGCCATGGCGAACGTGCGCATTGGCGCCCCGAAGGTGGGAACGCTGCAGCCGTCTGCCGCGAGGAGAATATGGTCTTCGTCCAGACGCAGGACCTCCGAGATGATCGCTCGGATCCGGCGCTGAAGGGGATGTTCGGGCTCCAGATAGGACTCCGTCGGCCATCCAAGGTGAACGCAGGTAGCGAGCATGCCCGTGTGCTTTCCGGAGCAGTCACACTGGATCTGGGATGGGGGCACGAGGCCCGCTTTGACCCGCGCCGCCTCCATCTCGTCGTACGGGGCCGCGATACCGCACCGCAGGGCCTCTGCTCCCAGTCCGATTTTCGCGAGCATCGCGGCGCCGGCCTCCTGCTGAGCCGGCTCTGCGTTGTGGGACGAGCAGCAGAAGGCCAAGTCGCTCGGAGTGAACCCGAAGGCATCCGCGGCACCGCTCTCGACGACCGGGATCGCCTGGAACGGCTTCGCCGACGAGCGGAAATAGGCGACATGCTCGGGATCTCCAGCCTGAGCCACGATGTGGCCGGACTGATCCACTGCCACGACGACACCGTGGTGGGCGCTCTCCACGATCTCACCACGAGTCACGTCCGCGAGTTTGGTCGGCCCGACCGTCCCCTTCTCCCGATGTAGCGGGTATCGCACTCGACCGCCACCACCGGCGGGCGACCAATCTCCTGGCACTCTACCTGGCAAACGCCGTGCCACTTCGCGCCGGTGCCAGCGTGGAGGAGACCCTCGTCTAGGCCTCTACAACGTGACTCAGTCCCAAGGGTGCCGATCCTCGGGCTAACCCTCAAAGCCGCGGAGGACGCCCTGAAGGAGTTGGCCGGACTCGGCCATGACGAACCGGAGGCTGTCAATAACGACCAACACCTCCAGCAGATCTTGGCCCTCCAGCGTCTCCACCGCCTCGGCGAGATCGCAACACTCGCGGAGCGCAGCAACCAAATTCGTCCGTGCCTTCGACCCCCGTGCCGCTACCGCGTCGTAGTTATCCACCTGGTCATCCGCTCCTTCCCATTCCCACCGCTCACCGCCGTCCAGCTCACCTGGGCGAGTGTGGGACGTGCCGAAAAGATGAGCAACTGGGAACGGGAGGCGCACTGCTCGCCGGCGGCACGTACCCAGGAGGGGCGAGACCCGCCAGTCCGTCATATGAGAGCAGCGTCCGATCAGATCGGCGGGAGCCGGAGATGCCACCTCGTGGTCTGCTCGTAAGCATGTCCGATCCGGCAGAGAGTCGCTTCCGCGAACGGGCGCCCAACGAGCTGGAGACCAACCGGCAGTCCAGATTCGTCGAACCCGCACGGAACGGACAGAGCGGGCTGCCCCGTCGCGTTGAAGGGCACCGTGAGGCGAGTGTAGGCGGCACCCAACGGCTCGGGGCCATCCGAGTGTTCGACGACCAAGCGGTCGGCAGGCACGGCGACCGCGGGCACGGTGGGCGTCGCTAGTGCATCGAGCCGGTGCGAGGCGAAGAGGCGTGAGACGGCGTCGCGTACCACAACTCGGGCACGCAGGGCGCGGACGTACTCCGTCGCCGGTACACGCCGCCCGACGAGAAGACGCTGGCGAAGATCGGGTCCGATCCCCGCCTCTGCATCTCGCAAGGTCGTCTCGTGCACGCTCGCCGACTCAACCCGGGAGATGATGAGGGCCGACGCGCGGGCTGCCGCTGCTTCCGCCCACGGCGTCTCGACCAGCGTTGCCCCAAGCCGTCTGAGCTCATCGAGAGCAACGTTGATGGTCTCCTGGACCTGAGGATGGACCCGGTCAAAGAAGTAGGGACGGGGAACGCCGATTCGCAACCCCGCCACGTCCTGCCCCAGTTCCGATGTCGCGTTGGATGGCACACTCATTGGTCGATCGGCGCCGAGGGCATCGAGGACCACTGCTGCATCCTCGACCGTCCGGGCCAAGGGACCAACCGTGTCCAACGACCAGGAGAGCGGGTAGACACCCCGGGTGCTCACCAGACCAACGGTCGGCTTGAGACCGACGACGCCGCAGACCGCCGCTGGAATCCGAATGCTGCCGCCGGTGTCCGATCCGAGTGCCGCCCGGCAAGAACCCGACGCGACCGCCACCGCTGATCCCCCGGAGCTACCGCCCGGGACGCGATGCACGTTCCACGGATTGCGTGCCGGAGGGCTGACGACACCGGCGGCGAACTCCTGGGTGACGGTCTTGCCAAGCAGGACCGCGCCCCTTGCCCGCAACCGTGCCACCGTCTCGGCGTCCGCGACGGCGGGTTCGCAGCCGTCTCGCGCCCGCGAGCCGCATCCCGTCGGGATGGCGGCCCAGTCAAAAATGTCCTTTACGGCGATGGGGATGCCATGCAGCAGTCCTCGGTCGTTCCCGGCTTGCAGCTCCATGTCAGCCCGTGCCGCCGCCACCCGGGCCTCTTCGGCAGCGACCGCGACATAGGCGTGAACCCTGTCCTCCGTCTGCTCGATCCGGGTTAGTGCGGCCTCAACCAGCTCGACGGACGTTAGGGCACCACGACGCATCCTGCTCCCGGCCTCTCGAATCGAGAGGGGCGTGAGGGTCCCAGGCTCTGTCATGGCGTAGCGACCTCCGGCCAATGTGGATCAAACCCGGTAGCCGGCACGATTTCCTCCACGTTGAGGCGCTGAAGTTCCGCAAGCGTCGCGGCAAGTTCGTCCGGGCCAACCGGATCCGCCTCCAAGTGCTGTGCACTGGCGGATGACGTGTCAGGCCCAATCGCGGGTTTCCCTGAAGCCAGCTCGGCCGAGCTTGCGTTGGAGGAGCCCATCAATGGTTCCTTGTCTCTCATCTCGTCCCGCCCCGTCACACGTCCATCACCCGTCTTTAGGCCTGCGGCCCAACTCCAGGCCGTCAGCCTAGAACGTCCTACAACAATCCAGGGCCACGCCGCTCAGACGCAGACGGCACCAGACCGCTCGGCTTCGCAGCTCCCGCGGCCCGCCGCCCGGCAAGACGGTGAAGCACGAATCATCGATTCGATGGCGTAGTCGCGAACGCCACGATCAGATCCACGCACGCCATCAAATCGTCCTCATCGACCAACTCGATCGCGGAGTGGGTGTAGCGAGTGGGGTAAGTGAGAAGCGCGGTCTCAACGCCCCGCCTGATGAGGGCCGCGCCATCGCTGCCAAAGTTCTGAAAGATCGCCTGCTGCACCGGGATTCCCTGCTCCCGGGCGAGGGCCACCAAGCCGTCGGTGAGCTGCCGACTGTAGTGGCAGGAGTTGTCCTGATAAACCAGAATCGGGCCGGCGCCGAGCCGGGACGGAAAGTCGCGCTCATCCGGTCCCGGAAAATCCCCGATCAGGCCAACGTCAAGGTTGATGCAGACATCGATCGGCAGCTCATCAACCACGCTGCTGGCGCCGATCAAGCCGTTCTCCTCTTGCACGGTTGACGCCAGCCACACCTCGTAGGCGAGGTCATCTCGCCCGGCGAGGCGCTCGCCGGCCAGCGTCGCAATCGCCAGGGCTGCGCGATCATCCATCGCCTTCCCGACAATACCCCGCGCACCGAGGCGCCGCGTGGAAGGATTCCAGATCACGCGGCAGCCGGGGTGGACGCCCAGCTCCTCCACCGCTTCCCGCGACCGGACGCCGAGATCGACGAACAGGTCGTTCCACTCCAACCGCTCTTTCTTGCTGTTGCGGCCGCCCACGACATGCCCGCTGGCGGTAGCGATGATCCCCTCGACGGCACCATCATCCGTGAGGACAAGGGCAGGCTGGCTGGCCGGCATGAACCAGCGCGGAGGGTGCCCGAGGGTATCGCCGTAGTAGGGCCAGAGGTGAAGGTGCCCTCCATCAGTCACGCTCTTGACCATGAGGCAGATCTCATCGGCATGACCCATGATCAGCAGGCGACGACCGGACCCACCGATGCGCGCAAGCACATTGTCAACCCGCGTCCGCCGCACCTCCTGAGAGCATCCGCCCCAACGGATTTCGAGCCAGTCCAGGACGGCGTCCTCGTAGCCCACCGGCCCCGGAAGTTCGGTCAACGTCTTGACGAGGTCAAAGATTGCGACTTCCTCGCGGGCGCTCATGCACCGTCCTTTCCGTCGTGGAGCGCACGATCTGCAACGAGGCCGGGGGCTGTGCCGGGGGCACCGCTGGAGGCAACCGGCTGCAGCAGACGTTTCATTACGCCAACCCAGGAGCATGGGTTGAGCGAACCGCACCAAAGATCATTGGAACCAGTTTCACGATTGCTGCCGCCGACCGGACGCCCCGCGCAGGACTGTTTGAGCCCTGTCGTGCATCGCGCCCGCAACCGCGTTGCGCCGCCGAAGCGCTTCGGTGAGATCGACCCCCGCATCGATCAACGCGAGGTGAGTGAACGCCTGTGGGTAGTTAC
>JALYMD010000375.1 GCA_030773875.1 Chloroflexota bacterium
CGTAAGCGATCGCGCTCGCGCCGGGGTGCCGGGTAGATGACCACCTCGTCGGTCGTCGCGACCGTGTTGCGCCGGCGCGAGATCCGGTACCAGCCAATGCCGACCACGATCAGTGGCACGAGCAAGAGCAGGACAAAGAAGAAGCGCCAGACAAACGAGACGACCCCGTGGAAGAACCAACCCAGAAAAATCCCAATCAGGAGTCCGGCCACGAACGCGTAGCGCGACCACTTCGTCCGGGTCCAGAGATCGAGAAACCGTTGTTGTGCCATGACCGCCCCCTCTTCCTCCGCTCTACGCGCGCGACCCGGAGAGCGTTGCGTCCTCAGGGTACGACACGGCCCCGCTCCACGTCACCGCTCGTGCCACCTGTGCGTCCGGATCTCAGACCCGTCGCCCTCGATTGCGATTCGGGCGATCTCCAGCCATTGCACACCCGGCGCATCCAATCGTCCTGACCGATAACGGCCGTCGTCGCCCAGCGCCGCCCAATTGTTGTCGATCCAGGCGACGAAACCCAGGGGGACTCGTGGCAGGTCATCCGCCTCCAGCCGCGCCACCTCCGCTCCGTCCACGGCAAAGACCGCCCCATCTCGACGCCAATCCAGGACATAGTCGTGCCAGGCGGTGAGGTCGAGATCCACCGGTAGGAGCATGTCGCCTCCCCCCATCCGGCTCCGACCGATCTGACCGGCGATGCGGTCGATTCCGGGGATTCGAAGAGCAAGGTTGCCGGCCGTCAGGAGTGCGAGGCTCACGGCATCAGCCCGCATCGCAGCCGCCACCAGGCCATGCCCCACACTATCCCTCCGCAGCCGCATCCTGGACGGCTCCGATGCATGGAAAAACCAGAGCGCGTTCGGGGCGGCGGCAGAGCGACCCCGTGCATTGATGGGATCGTTCCAGAATCCGAACCCGGTTGTGCCGCGTAACGCAGCCGATGGGTGGGACCAGCGAGCCCGCACGGTCAATCGAAGTGGCGGCACCTATGGCAACGCCCTACGAGCCCGGCCATGGTAGTCATCGATCTGGGCATCGGCGAGCGCCGACTCCCGTGCATCGACCGTGCGGAGCCGTAGTCCGCCTTCGCTCGACACCACCGAGGCCCGGCCTACCGTGTAGAGCGTCCATCGCGCCTCTAGCGGCCCAGCCAGCCCATCTGCGTCGACCCTCACCGATTCTCCCCAGCGCAACTCAGGATGCCGGCATCATCCCATGGCCGAGATCACATCGGTGGTTTCGGCGGCAGAGCAGGCCGGTGCCACCCAACGAGATCGACCCGCCGCTCAGTCCGGAATGGCCTGCGCTATACTTATGGAAAAAGCCGTTCTGTCCGGACAGGAGTTCTTCCCTTGACGGCCGCTGCCGACATCCCCTCGCCGTCTGCTTCGATACTGGGGGCCGGTACCGCAGACTCGCCGTCCTCGTCCCTACGTAATCCTCGCGGATCCTTCCCACTCGCAGCCCACGAGGCCGTGCGTCTGCCTGCCAAGTTGCGCTGGGCGATCGTCGCCGCCCAGCGAGCGGCGGGTGACATCGAGGGCGCCGAGGCCCTGCTCGACGCGATCGAAGCCGAGGGAGGAGAGGGCATCTGCCTTCTTGAAGAGCGAGCCCGGCTTGCCTTCGCGGCCGGCCGGCACGAGACGGCGTTGTCCTTGCTTAAGGAACGGATCGCCCGCGCCCCGTCCGCCACGGCCTGGATCGCCCTTGCTCGCTTTCATTTAGAGCACGACGACCTGGAAGCGGCGCGCGCCATCAGCAGCGATCTCTCCCAGACCCATCCCACCTTGACGACCGTCACCGCTCTTGCCGTGGACATCGCCTACGCCGGCGGCGACCCGACAGCGAAGCGCATCCACCACCAGCGGCTCCTTGCAGACCGACAAGACCATGTCCCGTCTCTCCTCGCGCTTGCCCGTCTGGCGCTCGACGATGGCGACTCTCCGCAAGCCGCCGAGTACCTAGACCGCGCCCTCGCTGCATCCGACGAGATGATGTCGGCTGCACAACTCGGCCTCGCCGCCGGCATCGCCGTGAATCTTGACGATGCCGATCTTGCCTCCAGCCTCTACGATCGACAGAACCGTGCGGAGGCGGCGCGGGTCGCGGCGCTGCTCGCTCAGGCTCGCGCCGCGCTGGGAGATGAAGCCGAAGCCGATGACCACGTGGTGATCCAGGCGGGAACGGCACCCTGGCCACCGGCTTCACCCGGCTCCGACGGTCGCCAAGCCGGAGAAAGCATCGACGTCGACCCTGCTGAAAGGGAGTTAGTCACCTTCTCGGAAGACCCGGATCTGGACCAGATTCACCCCGGCGCGCTTGACGCCCTTCGGCATCTCTTCGGTCACGCAGCCCTGCGCCGCGGCCAGGCCGCCGTGATCGCCAACGTCTTGTCCGGAAAGGACACCCTGGCCACGATGCCGACGGGAGCCGGCAAATCCCTCACGTTCCAGCTTCCCGCCATGCTACTTGACGGCGTCACGCTCGTCATCTCCCCGCTGATCGCTCTGATGAAGGACCAAGTGGAGTCGCTGCCCCCGGCGGTGCGGGACCGAACCGTGTTGATCAACAGCACCCTGACTCCCGAGGAGCAACGCCGACGGCTGGACGAACTGGCCACGGGCGCCTACAAACTCGTCTACGTGGCGCCCGAGCGATTACGACATCATGCCTTTCTCCGCGCGCTGCGGAGCGCGGGTGTCTCCCTCGTCGTGATCGATGAGGCTCACTGCATCAGCCTGTGGGGGCACGACTTTCGGCCGGACTATCTCACGATCCCCAAGTCTCTCCCGGAGTTGGGCGAGCCGCCCGTACTCGCCATCACCGCCACCGCCACCCCGGCGATGGCGCGTGCCATCGCCGGTGGCCTAGGCCGGGAACTCGACCGCGTCCGGATCAGCCTGTTTCGTCCCAACCTCTTCTACGAAGCGCACCGCCTTGCTAACCGGGAGGAGAAGGTTGCGAAGGTCCTGGACATTTGCCGATCGGAGCGTGGAGCCGGCATCGTCTACGTGTCGTCACGCAAGGACGCCGAAGCGATCGCCGGAGTGCTGCGAGACCGCGGCGTGTCGGCCATTCCCTACCACGCCGGCCTCGATCCGGCGATCCGGGCCCGAAACCAGGAACGTTTCATGGCCGGACAGGTTCGCGTCGTCGTCGCGACGGTGGCCTTCGGCATGGGCGTCGACAAGGCAGATGTGCGGTTTATCGTCCACCTCAGCCCGCCCAAGTCGCTGGAGGCCTACGCTCAGGAATCCGGGCGCGCCGGTCGAGACGGCAAACCCGCGCGATGTGTCCTGCTGGTCTCGCCGACCGACCAGGCGAGCCTGAACCGCCTCGCTCGCCGGGACGAGCTAGATATCGGCATCCTGCGTCGTGTCTATGCCGGTCTCGCGCGGGCCGCCTCCGGCCGCTGGGCCGTGGTCGATCCGGCGAACCTGCTCCCCCCCGCGGATTTCGACGATCAGGAGGACATGGCCGACCCGCGAGTGGCGCTCGGCATTCTGGAGGAGGCGGGCCTACTCCGCCGCCATCCAGACGCTCCGATCGCTCGCTTCCTGCGGCAGGCTCTCCGAGCCTCAACCCAGCCTGAAACCAGTGATGGTGATCCCACCTGGCAACGCCTCCGCGCCTACGCGGGGCTCGACGGGTTGGAGCATGGGACGGCCACCATCCACACAGCCGACGCCTGCAACAGCCTGGGGTTCACCCCGTCCGAGCTGGATCGGCTGCTCGGAACGCAGCCGGATGTCATCGTACGGGACGAGCGCCGCGCGGTCTGCCTGGAGATCTTGCCGGCTGG
The DNA here is from genome assembly GCA_030773875.1 of Chloroflexota bacterium. Next base: position 3,803 of record JALYMD010000375.1, read on the forward strand.
ATCCGATGCGCCCTCTCAACTCACCAGGGTTCTGGAGCGGTCCCGTGCCGACGCCCAGCGGCGAATCAAGCAGGTCATGGGCTACGCGGCCGGTAATCGGTGCCGCCATGCGCTACTGGCCGCACATCTTGGTGAGGCACTGGATGCCTGCCGGACCGCCTGCGATGTCTGCACCGGCTCTGCAGTAACTCGCGTTCCCGGCGTAGGTGCCAGGCAACCGGGAAAGGACGAGCGTCGCTCCCGGAGGGGGGAAGAATGGCTCCACCGTCCCGAGAACGACGCCTTCGCGGTCCTTGAGGCGGTCCGTAGCCTCCCCTTCCCGATGGGAAAGACCGGCTTGGCCAAGCTGCTCGTGGGATCAGTCGAAAGCCGCGTCCGCGCCGACCGCTCGGCCTCGTTCGGGGTGCTTGCGCACCTCAGCCGGAGCAAGGTCGAATCGCTGATCGACCGGCTGGTCGCGGACGACTACCTCTTTCGGGATATGGACCACGAGTTCAAGCTCATCCGGCTCACGGAGCGGCGTGGCAATGCGAGAGTCGAGGATCTTGCTGCCTATCAGACGCTGGCGAAGCCGATTCATCGGGCCGGTGTCGGGTCAGCGAGTGCCGGAGAGCCGACGGAGGAGACGCTGGATGCGGCCGCCGAGGCGCTGCTCCAACGCCTCCATGCCTGGCGGCGGAACCGAGCGTCGGCAGACGCCGTACCACCGTATGTCGTGGCGCACAACAACATGCTGCTCGCCGTCGCTCAATCCCGGCCGCTCAGCCACGTTGCCCTCGGCAACCTGCCCGGGTTCGGCCCGGCCCGGGTGGAGAAGTACGGCGACGAGATCTTGGCGCTCACGTCCGAGGCGTAGCAGCCGCCTGTGCTAGACTCAGGGTCCCCGGATGGGCGAGGGATCCCCGGGGGCGGAAGGGGCCCGGTGGCCTCCCCGGTCTTCAAAACCGTGTGGGCGTCGGTGATCCCGGCGCCGGTGGGTTCGACTCCCATGCGCCCTCGCCAACACAGGCTACACCAAACCGGGCAGTAGACCGGCCGGGAGGGGATCTCCTCCCGGCCGTCGTCATTCCCATGATGAGGTTTAACCGTAGTCCTGACCCCAAATCCCACGCGTGAGCTGCGAGGCGTCGAGCAGCACGTCCACTGCGCCTACCAGGCGGACGTGGTGCAACGGCTCCGGACGCGAGGAGGTGTTGAGGGCGCGGTAACGGCGGGGGACTAGCAACTCGCCCGCCTTTACGACGACCCCCATTCCTTCTGGACGCGGAAGCGCCCTGCACTCTCCAAAGATCCGGTGGATGCCACCGACTGTCGGGAGTGGCCCAGCGGTCCGTCCATGGTAGTTCGCATGGTAGAGGGAAGCATGCCTCGCCCTTGCGGCCGGCAACCGGGCAAAGGGTGCGTCACCCCTACCGGGGACGGGGCTCGGCGAATGAGGCGTGACGACCCGCTAATCCATCATAGGACGGCGAGTGTCGAGGTCGAAGCGGCGCCCGGAGCCAAGGACGAAGAGGTGGGAATCGACGACTGTCAGCACCTCGCCCACCTCACGCTCGAAGTAGTCTGACCTCGCATTCCGTCCATCGATGATCGTGACCATCCCACTGCCAAGGACCTCAAGGGTCCCTTCCCGGTCGATCACCACCGCCGTGTCCTCGTCCAGTCCGATGCTTAGCAGACCCGGATTGGCGGCGTAGACGGAGAGCAGCCGCCCCATCCGCCCCCGCTGACTGAAGTGCTGGTCGACGATGATGTCCTGCAGAAGCCCGAAGCCGGCCGCCAGCTCGACCATACCCTTTCGAGCTGCTGCGTCGCCGCTGTTGCCGGCCAGGCCAGTCCCACCAAGCATGAGGTGGCTGGCGAGGATCGAGGCTCCGGCGCTGGTGCCTGCCGTGACCACCCCCTCAGCGTTGCGCCTCCGGATGCACTCCATCGCCTCCGTTCCAGCAAGGAACGTGACGAGCCGAGACTGGGCTCCACCTGTGATGAAGATGCCGCTGGCCCGGCTCAGCACTTCGAGCGCCGGGCCGGCGTTGGCGTCCTGGCGCTCTCGGATCTCCAGCACTTCTAGGGTCTTCGCGCCCAGGGTGCCGAAGACCTCGACGTACTGCTGCCCCATCTCATCGGGAGTCTCAGAAGCCGTCGGGATCACGACGATTCGGGCCTGTTTGCCGCCGGCCAGCTCGACGAATCGCTGCAAAATAGCCTCGTCACCGTCGCCGTCCTTGTCCTCAGCGCCGCCGATCGGCATCACCGGTCCCTGACAGACTCGGCGCACCGGCGCGGAAGCAACCGGGGCCGACATCTCGGGAGTCTCAATCTCTTCGGTCATGGTCGGTCGGTCTCCATACTGCGTGGCCGCACCGGTATCTCGGATCCTCAGATCGACTACCTCGGTAGCGTTGACCGAGCCCGGTGCGATCTAGGGCACGTGTGCAGGAGGTGTGCCAGCGCCCGGGGGACAGCCACGGATCGCGATAGACCGGGGTGGCAAGTCTGACTCCACCTGAAAGGGCGGCGTATCAGGACAGCTTGGTCCTTCAAGCTCTCGATAAGCGCTCGATCGCTGCTGTCCCTGCTGCGTCCGCCAGGCCCATCTCTGCATGACATGGTTTGGTTCGCCCATCACTGGAGGCGCGTTTGCCTCATGCGCATTCGCCGACACGATAGATGTCGGGCCACTGCGAGTGGCGGGACCACGCCGACCCAGATCAGGCACAGTCGTGGACGTTCGGCCGGAGAGACTGCCTCCGGCCTCGTTCCGATGGTCGATCTACCTACGGGCGTCGCTCTTCCCCGGGGATCTCCGGTAACGCTGCACTAGCCACCAGGGACGCCTCAGGCTCCGGCTTCAATCGCTGACAGCACGACCCGGTGTGGCGGTTTTCTACCCGCAGCCCATTACCGCTCACGGCTGATATTCACGTCGATGGCAGAACCCATTGACGGGGTGACCGACAAAAGGCGTACGAACCGCAGATCGGTCACTGCCACGGTGCAACTGAACCTGGGTGGATGTTTGCGGACCGAGGGATATCGATCTTCATACCCCTGCCCGCACCAGGAGCCGCGACTCCCATGCGCCCCCGTCACCACAAACCTTCCCGAACGGGGCAATGCACCGGCTGAACGCGCATCACCTCCTGGCCGTCGTTGCTCCCTACGATCGGCGTTGACCGCCCTCCTGACGGCCAACCGCACCCGCAGTTCGCCTCATGCGCTGTGCAACGCGTCCGCTGCATCCACGACCCGGACAACGTCTTCAGCTGCCAGATCGGGTCGAGCGGGCCGACGATGTGGTTGCGGAAGCCGAGGATCCGGTCCTGCCAGTGGGGTCCGGCGAGGAGTCAGTGCTCGAGCGGCCGGGTCAGGTACGGACAGAGGACGGCCACGGAGCGCTAACTAAAGATGATGCTCCGGCGAGAGTGGGACGTCTTTGATTCCACGAGCATCAGCACCGCTTCGTTCTGCCGTTGGAGCACCTGGCGCACCATGAGTGTCGTGAGGTTGAATTCCCCGCCGCTCCGTGCGGGCACCAGGATCCCGCTTCCCACGTGCCCGTCGTCAGGGAATGGAGGTACAACGCGTGGGCAGGATAGTCAGGTATGGCATCCAGCAGCGCGCCGATACGCCCGTGACGGGAGCCATCCAAACTATCTACGGCGGCCCCCGTTCTGCCCTACGGCGTTGGGTGGATGACCTTGACGGTAGCCTCCACCTGGCCGGTGATCCTCACAGTCTGGTATTCCGGGGCATTGTCCTCGTGGTACGGGGCGATGCACGGGGTTCGCTCGTGGGTGGCGTCGCCTGAGGACGGGGTGGCGGTGAGGCGCAGGACGATCTGGTCATCGCTGGAGTCATCATCCTGCCGCTCCAAGCGGAGCTGGACATCCGGCACGTCGCACATGCACTCCCCGCTCACGCGGAGGGCTTTGCCCGCCCCCGGCATGTCGTCGTGAGTGGCGGTCCAGGTGCACTCATCGACGGTCATCGTTGACCCCCTTCTGATCGGTGGCGACTACACGTCCTGAGGGCGACGCGGCTCACGCCGTGCAGATGTGCTTTCTTGGCTGAGGATCCGTAACGAGCGGCAGCGTCCTTCGGATCAACGGGGCGGCAGAATACCCCCATCGGCCGTGCCGAGGCCCAGGCCTGGCGCCGCCGGCTGAGCGCCCGTGCCAGCCGTCCCCCCCGCGCCAAGCAGCCCGTCTCGATCTTGCGCCTCGAGATTCTCGTGCTGCGCTTCGGCCCCCGAACGGGTCAACGGAAGCTCGCATTTGATGCACACATCCTGATCGGGCGGGTTCTCGGTGCCGCAGTTGCCGCATGTGACCGGATTCAAGGACATGACTCGCTCCTCTCCCACAGTTCATGGCCGGTCGTCATCACTACCGTTCTCCGGAGCAAGACTCGCGCCAGGGCTCAAGGCCGTCCGGAGGCCCGAGCGAGGATGTCGCGCACGAGGGCCAGTTGCGGATCACTCTGTTCATGGTGACGAACGATCGAGTTCCGCCCGCTCTGCCCGAAGACAACGAGCCAGGCCTCGCTCAAGTCGCCAATGCCGCGCTGCCGCAGCAGCCTGCAAAGATCCCCATGCGTGAGCCTGGAGCGCTGCTATTCGCGTTCGAGCAATTGCCCGTGGATCACAAGGATGTGCGGGGAATGTTCGACGAGGTGGGCGACACTGGGGAACTGGCGCAACGGCATGATGCACCGGTGCGCCACGAACAGCGCCACCAGGGGATAACACCAGCGAGGTAACTGGTGGTGCTGTCACTCGGCACTCGCGCGACGATGGCGCCGACGGCAGCGGCGGCGAAGTCAAACCGCGACATCTCAGCGAGGGTGCGGCGTTCGTTGAGCCAGACGCCGATGACGGCGGTGAGGTAAAGCAGAAGCGCCTTGACGCGCCTAGCCCGACACCGCGCCTCCGCCGATGAGGTGAGACATCACATGGGAATCGAGGATGCTCTCCCAGCCACGGGCAAATCAGGATGACGTTGAGGCGCCCCATCCCGGGCCATGTCTCAGCCGATGACCGCCCAGAAATCCGGTGGCACGAACTCAAGACGCCGCTCACCGTGATACGGGGTCAGGCACCACCGCGGCAAAGGTGCCTGGCTCCCGTCGACGGCGTGGGCGGGTTGGAGCGGGTATGGTTGTTGGAGCGTAGGCTCCTGATCGACGCCGTGACCGTGACTATGATCGCCCGCAGCGAGCAGGTCGGTCGCGGGATTCACCAACCGCCTGCTCAGGTGGATAGGCGGGAGCGGGGCGGCGAGGAAGGGCAGTGGGTCAGGCTGGGCCGATCAACTCCTGGATCACACCGAGCATCACCTCAAGGTCGAACGGCTTGGCCAGAAAGGCACTGCGACCGTGCCGACTGGCCGCCGCCCGTGCCCGCTCCAGCAGCCGGGGATCGGTCGAGATCACGAGCACCGGAATGTTGTTTGTGGATGCCTCCGCGTGCAGCCGATCCAGCAAGTCCCAGCCGGCGCGCTCACCCACCGCCACGTCGATCACGAGCACGTCCGGCTGGAGCACTTCGACCTGGTCGAAGGTGCGGGGGACGTGGTTTGTGGTCGTCACGTTGTAGTGCTCGTCCTGGAGCAAATCGCGCATGAGGTCAAGGAACTCGGGTGAGCTATTGACGACGAAGACGTGCCGCCGCTCCAACTGGGCGCCCTCGTCCTGATGATTCCGCTCCCCTTGAACTTGCGTCATATCCGCCAGTCCTCAGCTGCACGTGGCATTGGTCTCAGAGCCGCCGACGATACGTGAAGCGCGGCCCAAACACAAGATCCATCGGTCGGGAGAATCATGACCCAATTGCGATGGGCGACCAGCCTCCACCTCCTGCCGCTGTTACCCGCTGCAGGACCCTAACGAGCCGCCCTTCCTCAAAAAGAGTGTGGTAGCGATACAACATCGACAGACGCCTGGCGTGTCTGCGTTCAAAGGAGGTGTGACCGTGGCGGAACTGGTGGTGTGCTCGGGCGAGGTGTTGCCCGCCGCTCTCAAACGCCAGGTCCTGGCGTGCCAGCGTATCCAGTGGCCGTCGAGCTTCACTGGACCTCATCGACAGCGGGACTGGATCAACCACCCGCACCACCACCCCACCCACTTGCTACTCGTCGACGATGGGCTGGTTGTCAGCCACGTCGGCGTCGTCTGGAAGGTCTTGGAGCACGCCGGGGAGGCGTACACGACGTACGGGCTGAGCGGGGTACTCACCGTTCCAGTGTTCCGCCGCCAAGGGCACGGCCGGCGGCTAGTGGACGCCGCGACCGAGCACATCCGACGCAGCGACGCGGACATTGGCCTGTTCATGTGCCCGCCGAACCGCCGTGCCTTCTACGTAGCGAGCGGCTGGATCCCGATGGAGCGAACAGAGCTGCTCGGTGGCCCGAGGTCCACCCCGTATCCGAGCCAAGAGCTCACGATGATGGATTTCTTCTCCGAGAAGGGCCGGCGCGGCCGCCCGACCTTCGAGGGCAGCCCCATCTACTTCGACGACGACCTCTGGTGAGACGAGGCAGGTCTCTCCTCACCTCCCAATGAATCCCCCCGATGACGCAGGAGTTGCGCCCGACAACAACAATTCTCTATACGGAGGCGCGGAGTTTGTGACGAGCCATGAGCAATCTGCCCCAGTTTCGTCGGCTTAGGTTCGAGTCGCCTGGCAATCTCGTGTTCTCGTAGCAGGGCGCGGGCACTATGACAGGTGCACCGGAAGTCCGAGCCGTTACAGCATTTGCTTCGGGTAAGGCACTCCGGACCTGTTGGACTACGACGTCCTGGCTTAAGGCTCGTCTTGCCCGTCCGTCGTTGGGCAAGCGCGCCATTGCGTCCCGCAGCAAGCACCTGATGAACCACCGGGAATCAAGTCCTTCGATGCTCCGATGCTGCTCGACTTACCGTTGTCCGTCCACACGCCTTGGACTTCCATACCGCCCGCCACCTCCGTGGCTGTCTATAATCAGGCCCTCTTCCTCGCGACCGACCGTCACGAAGCCCGCCATCTCGGCGTTCGTGGTGGCGCGCCCTAGATGGTGAGGCGGCAGTGGAGCTTATTGAGGACTTAGGTGACGGTCTCGTGCTCCGACGCGCAACCGCGGCCGACACCGAGGCCCTGGTCTCCTTCAATGCTGACATCCATCGCGAACCGGGAGATGAGGGTCCTAACCCCTTCATCACCGCTTGGGTTCGGGACCTGACGAGCGGCGCTCACCCGACGTTCGACGTTGGCGACTTCACGATTGTGGAGGACACTCAAACCGGCGCCATCATCTCTTCGCTAAATCTGATCTCTCAGACATGGTCGTACGACGGCGTCCCTTTCGGGGTGGGACGCATCGAACTCGTCGGCACCCGCCCCGATTTCCGCCGCCGGGGGTTGGTTCGCCGCCAGATGGCGGTCGCTCATCGATGGAGTGCCGAACGCGGAGAGTTGGTCCAGGCCATCACCGGCATCCCCCACTACTACCGCCGGTTCGGATATGAGATGGCGCTGGACTATGGGGCCGGCCGCACGGGCTATCTTCCCCATGTGCCCGACCTCGCCACAGACAGGGTGGAGGCGTTCCGCATGCGACCGGCGACGGTGGCCGATAATCCGTTCATCGCCTCGCTCGATGTGCAGGCTCGATCCCGCTCGCTCGTCAGCACCGTCCGCGATGGGTTGCTCTGGCGCTACGAGCTGGAGGGGCGTCACGAGGAGCGATACCGGCCCGCACTCCGGATCGTCGAGCGGGCGGATGGCAGGCCCGCAGGTTACGTTATCCATCCTGGGGAGTTGTGGTCGACGAGGCTCTTCGTCGAAGCCTTTGAGATGGAGCCAGGGGCCTCCTGGCTCGCGGCCACGCCATCGGTGCTGCGCTATCTGCGCACGACTGGGGAAACCTATCAGGAGCAGCCTGGCTCCCGTCGCTTCGAAGGATTCACGTTTAGTCTCGGCGCCGAGCACCCAGTTTACCGCGCCATTCCGGACCGGCTACCGCGCATCCACCCACCCTACGCGTGGTATCTGCGAGTGCCGGGCCTTCCGAGATTCCTGCACCACCTGGCGCCCGTTCTTGAGGCGCGGCTCGCTGCCTCGGTGGAGGCGAGCCACTCCGGCGACCTTCTGCTTGGCTTCTATGGAGGCGGCCTCCGCCTCTCCTTTAGGGACGGACGCTTAGCTAGCACGGAGGCTTGGAAACCGTCCGACGGTGACAGGGGTGGCGCTTCGTTCCCAGAGCTGACCTTCCTGCAGATTCTCTTTGGCTACCGCTCCCTCTCGGAGCTAGAGCACGCCTTCGCCGACTGCCGGGTGAACACCGAGGAGGCGCGCGTCCTCCTCGATGCGCTTTTCCCCAAGCAGCCTTCCCACGTCTGGCCCGTGCAATGAGGTTCTTCGCTTCGTGACCAGCAGTCCCTGCGGCGGCCAGTCCACCGCCCGCGCGGGGAGCAAACCGGGCAAGGGTGTGGCAAGGAGAGAGAGTGGCCGGAACGTCTGAGCCACCCTCTCTCGCGCTCCATACCTACTTGTCGAGCCAGACCTTCTCCAAATAGCGCTGCTCCGGGATCGGCACGTAGCCCTTCACGTAGTCGTAGAACGCCGTCCGATCCGGCTCGTGGTACAGGAAGGCGTAGACGGCATCGCTTGCCACCAGGGTCTGCAACTCGTGAAGAAGCCGCTGGCGTTCCGCTTGGTCGGCCGTCCGCCGCTGACCGTCGACGAGTTCGTCCGCCTTCGGGTTGCTGTAGCCGTTAGAGGTGGACGGACCCTCTGAGTGAAAGTAGTTCCAGACCCCGTCGTCCGGGTCGGCATCGACGACGCTGCCCAGGAAGGTCATGTCGTAGTCTCCAGCAGTTCGCCGCTCGACATAGGCGGCAGTCTGCGCCTGCTCGATCTGCACGTCCAGCCCGATCTCGGAGAGGATGCCGCGTACCACTTGGGCGGGCCGTGGGTCATCTGAACCCGCGATGAGGATCGGCTTGAGCCCGCTCAGCCCCGCCTGCTGCGCCAGCGTCTTGGCCTCATCAAGGTTGAACGCTTGCGGATCATCGACTTCCGCCGGTGGCCGGTAAACCCAGCCAAAGGCCGGGGCCAGCGGACCGACGCTCGGCACCGCCAGGCCGAAGAGTGCCTTGTCGATGAACTCCTGGCGATTGATTGCCTTGGCTACAGCCATCCGGGCCTCGAGCTTATCCCAGGGGGGACGCTTCTGGTTCATCGTCAACCCGTACCAGTTCGTTCCCGCGGCCTCGACGAGGACGATGTCGCCGTTTTCCTTCAGTTGCTCGATTCCGATCGGCGGCGCGATGTCGAGCATGTCGACATCCCCCGCCTCCAAGGCACTGATGCGGCTCGACTCCTCTGCGATGAGCCGGACAATGACCTTGTCCAGCAAGGGCCGGCCGCCGTACCACCCCTCGAAGGCAACCATCTCGAAGCCCCGGCCGACCTCGGCGGTCTCTGGAACGATCTTGAACGGCCCCGAGCCAACCGGGGTGATGCCGAATTGCTGATCACCCAACTCCTCGACTGCTCGCCTCGAGACCGGGATGAGGGCCCGACCCGGCCCTCGGCTGCAGGCCGTCGCCAGGAATGGCGCATACGGAGCGCTCTGCTTGATCACCACGGTTTGCGGATCCGGCGCGGTGATTTCCGTGATCAAGGCAAGCTTGTTCGCTTGGGACGAGGCGAAGTCGGGATTGGTGGTGCGCTCGTAGGTGTAGATAACGTCGTCGGCGGTCAACGGGTCGCCGTTGTGGAACGTGAGCCCTTGCCGCAGGTGGAAGGTGTACTGGAGGCCGTCCGGTGTGACCTCCCAAGTCTCCGCCAGGTCGGGAATCAGGCCTAATTGCTCATCAAACTGGACCAGCCCGGAGAAGAGATTGGCTACCAGTTCACCGGCGACGATGCCGAGGGTCACCTGGGCGGGGTCCAGCGTCGGGATCTGGCCAAGACCGAAGCCGAGGTTCAGCGTGCCGCCCTGCTTGGCCTCCTGGAGGGCCGCCATCCCGGGGGCCGGGTTCGGCCGATGTGGAGCGGCGGCGGCCCGTTCGGCAGCCGCAAGCCACGTCGCGAACCCGGCCGCGCCGGTGGCAGCAGCCAGCTTCAGCATCGTCCGTCGGGAGACATAAGGGCCGCTGAGAACGCTCCAGTCAATCTGGGACATTGTCCGTTTCCTCCTCTGCTCTCACGGGGAAGCCGTCACAGCGTGAAGCAGCTACGGTTGCATGTTTAGTGCCACCCAGTGCATGCCTCGAGCGTTTGCCACGGCTGGAACACGGCTTATTCCACGACACGACGAGTTCTCGTAACCACGATGAGCATCACGCAGCTCATCGAGCCTCTTCGAGCGTCAACGCTGAGGGAGCTACGGGTTGGCCTGCCAGATCGGGCGGGTCAAGCAAGTCGGCCCACCGACGCGGTTCAACGAAATCTCCGCCCCGGCATAGGAGACGGTCTCGCAGCCCGCCGCCTCCAACCGCTCCCGCGTCACCGGATTGCCCTCAACGACCAAGCACCTCCCCGACGCGAGGGCGAGCACATTGCAGCCGAGGGTGTCAAATTCCGCGTCAGGCACCTCGATCAGGCGCCAGCCGCGGTCGCGCAACACCTCGACGAAGGCCGTCTCCAGCAGCGGAGGATAGGCCACCGCCAAATCGGCTGCCACCGGACTCAGAAGTGACATTAGGTGCAAACACTCTCCCGGCCCACGCCAGTGTGGCAGCGCCACGCGCACCACCTCGACATCGATCTCCGCCAGGATCGCCGCCAGTTGGTCAATGCCCTCGTCGTTCGTCCGATACCCGCGGCCTACTGCGAGCGTGTGCTCATCGAGCCACAGCGCATCACCGCCTTCCACAGTCCCAGGTTCCTCGATCCGGCCCAGGATCGGGATGCCCAGCGCCTCGTAGTCGCGCTCGTGCAACGCCGTCTCACCAAGTCGCTCCGGCTTGCCCATCCGAAGCAGGATCGCTCCCCGATCGGTCATGAATGACGGATCGTAGGCAAACATCGCATCGAGGTGACCTGCCGGGTCCGGCCCGCCGTCGATCACCTCCACCCCTTCATCGACTAGAAGGGCCCGAAACGCACCGTGCTCCTCCTCGGACCGCGCGACATCGACAGGCCGCGGATACCCGAATCGGCGCCAATCGTCCGCGTCTACTGGCGGCGCCGGTGCCCGGACCAGCACTCGCCGCAAGCGGGCTGTCATCGAGTGCCCGCCAAAGCGACGGGTCTCCGTCTCAATCCCAACGATGTCCGAAACCGTCTGCACCTCATACTCCATGGGAGAGATCGACACGCCCATCAGTCAGACGAGGGCGAGCGCGTATCCTAGCAAACCCCTGGGCTGGTTCTTCGTGTGGGTCCGGCCAGGACCTGTGCTAAGCTCCCCTGCCGTCGTCAACGTGTGTTGGCACTGATGCCTCTACGCTTCCGAAGGGCAAACGAGAGAAAGCAGTCAGGTCGGCCGCTATCTTTCATGCCCGTCGCGGTAACTCGACCCACCGTCGAGGATGCGTTCGCCGTTCGATGAATCTGGAGTCGCCTCGGTGCGCATTGCGTTCTTCGATCCGTTCTCGGGCGCCAGCGGCGATATGCTGCTCGGCGCGCTGCTGGACGCCGGCCTGCCGCTCACCGAGTTGCGCGCCGCGCTTGGCAAGATCGACCTCTTTGGCTACGACCTACGGGTGGAGCGCGTGTCCCAGCATGGGATCGCCGGCACGCGAGTCACGGTCGTGGTGGATGATGACCAACCCTCCCGCAACTGGGCTGAGATCCGCAACCTGCTGGAGGCTTCTGCCTTAGCCGATCCAGTCCGAGCGGCTGCCCTTGCCGTCTTCGAGCGATTAGCTGCCGCAGAGGCTAAGGTCCATGGGGTCACCCCTGAGGAGGTGCACTTC
>JALYMD010000376.1 GCA_030773875.1 Chloroflexota bacterium
CGAACGATGGTTGGCATGGGACCAACCGTGGGCCTCGGCGCCGATGTAGCTGCGGCGCGCATCGCGGAGCAGCATCTGGGTTGGGATGCTGATCGCGCCGCCCGGGAGATCGCAGCGTACCGAGCCTACGTTGAAAGGTACACCCCCCGCCCGCTGCAGCCGGCATAGCCGCTGCTCTTCCCACAATGGTTAAGGGGCGTTGATAGCTTCTGCGTTCTGCAAGGAGCAGTCGTCAGAGTCCGGATCCCGCGCTTGAACGCACCTGCGGAACCGACGGTTTCCTTCCCCATCTTGATGACCTGGATCCTGTCACGGCGTCTCCGCGCATGCCGTCAGGCCGCCCCACGACGTGGCATGACCCAGGCGATGGGGATATGAGCGAGAATTTAACCGGAAGGAGGAACCGCGTGCTGTTGGCGGAGCTGCGGGAGCAGGTGGTCCGGGTAGGGATGAATGCTCTGGAGCTTGGCATCGTGCACGGGACCGCCGGCAACATGAGCATCCGCGACCCGGAATCCGGGTTGATCGCGATCTCTCCCAGCGGGATGCCCTATGCAGCGGTGACCGCTGAAGACGTGGTTGTCCTCGACGATCAGGGGAATATTCAGGACGGTTGTCGCAAACCGAGCAGCGAAACCCCGCTCCACACGATGATTTATCGGCACCGGCCCCATGTTGGCGCCATCGTCCACACGCACTCCCATTTCTCGACGGTGGTCAGCACGATCCGGGATGCGCTCCCGCCCATCCTCACGGAAATCACGCTGGTCCTCGGCGCGGGCGTGCCGGTCACGCGCTACGGCTTAACCGGCACACCGGATTTGGGTGAGAGCGTGTTGGAGGTGCTCGATTACCATGGCCTCGCAGTGATCCTGCGTAATCACGGCCTGATCGCGTTCGGTAAGGATTTTGACGAGGCGCTCATGGTGGCGGAGATCGTCGAGGAAGCTGCAAAGGTTTATGTGCATGCTCTCGCGGCGAATGGTGGACGGGAGCCGCACCTCGTCCCGGAAGACCTCATCCTCGAGATGCGGGAGCGCTTCCTGGCCTCCTACGGTCAGCCGACGGCTACGTAGCGGCAGCCCAGACGGTGAATCCTGCCATTGTCGTACTGGGATGTTTCCGTGGCTTCCTATCTGACGTCGGACCAGCGAGGATGCCACCGCTCGCCCGTCAGTCCTGGTAACCGCTGCCCTCACCCCGAGCCGCCAGAGCCCCCGCAAGCACCCGCTCGAATCCCTCGATCTGCCAGGCGGCCCGGCCGACGAAGAGCCCGTCGATCTCCTCCAGGGTGACGAAGTCGCCGCAGTTCTCCGGGGCGACGCTGCCGCCATAGAGGATTGGAACGCTTTCTCCCGCCGGTCCAAACTGCTCGCCGAGCGCGCGCCGAAGCGGAACCACCGTCTCCATCACGTCCTTAGGGAGCGCCGGGGTGCCGCCAGCGCCGATGGACCAGACCGGCTCGTAGCCAATCAGGAAGCGGGATAGAGCGTCCGCACCTACAGTGTGGAGGGCGATCTTGAGTTGCCGGATCACCGTCTCCGGCCCCACGCCGAATGCCTTCTCCTCGGCCGTCTCTCCGACGCAAAGCAGCACCCGCAGCCCGGCGTCCAGTGCTGCCGGCACCTTCTTCGCTAGCGCCTCGTCCGTCTCACCGAAGTGGCCCCGTCGCTCGGCGTGGCCAAGGAGCACAAGATCCACGCCGATCGACGTCAACATCCGGACCGAGATTTCTCCGGTGTAGGCTCCGTCGGCTGCCCAGTGAACGTTCTGTGCCCCGATCCAGACCCGCGACGTTAGCCCCGAGTGTTCCCGTGCGGCGATGGCCGCGGGCAAGGAGGTGAATGGCGGGATCACGAAGAGCCGGACCCTGTCGGGAACACGGTCTACCCTGGGCGCCAGTTCAGCGAGAAACCGGGCTGTCTCCTCGGGCGTCTGATGCATCTTGAAGTTGGTGCCGAAGTGGAGCGGCCGGTTATCCCTGGCGAGTCGTTGCAACCTTCGTCCCCCGTCTCTGTCTCGAACAGACACCAAACCGCCTCATCGTCTCCGAACCGCTTGCGAACCCGTCTGTTGAGCCCTGACGGTGTTCACCGGCTGTGGTCTCTGGACGGGTGCGGGGCGTCGTCGGAGCAGATCCACCGGGTGCGCCGCGAATCTCCTTCCAGACCCGCTCCGAATTTCACAATCAGCGAGCGGTATAGGGAGGGAGGCAGTGAGCATAACTGCCATCTCGGGCCGTTTCGTGACGGCTATGGTTTGTGACCTACTGGACTTGCCCCCTCCATACACGCTCAGTCAGGGTAATAACAGTGGATCATACTCCGCAAAAATCCTTTTGTCGCTGGACTCGGAATCCCGTTGCGGTCTGTTCCTACAGACCTGTGCCCCGACCTCATTGACCGGTTGCGGTCCACCTGGCGCTGTCCAAAATGCCGCGGCGGGACATGGTCCAGGGACGCCACACGATCACTACTCACCGCTGCTTCTCGGTGGAACACTTGCTGCGCTGAAGCGAGAGCGCAGCGCTGGCCCACCGTGTCAAGCGGTGGTTGGGACCCCGGTTGGAGCGTTCAGCGTTCAAAGCGTCTCGTCGCAAAGCTTCGGGTGAGCGCAGCGATGACCCCGACGATGTGGAAGGAGCACCACCGTGGAGAACGACGCCGCTCATCCGTCCCAGGAAGAACAGACATCAGCGATGTCTCCGCGCGATGGAATGGACCCAAACGCGATCGCGCAGCCGCCTGGGCGGGCCGCTCGCGATCCGGATGAAGGGCCGGGCGTCTCCGGGGGCAGCGCAGCTGCCGAGGGTGAGGATGTGGCCGAAGAAGAGATCGGCGGCGGAGACTGACCGGCTGGCGCTTACTTGCCGCGTTCGATAGCGGGCGGGACAGGAACGTCCGCGTGAAAACCGCCGTCAGCGGTTGCCAGTAGGTATTAACACTGATACGATAGTTAGTGGTTACTATCTATTCCGCGCCGCTCTTGGAGGTGTGGCTTGTTGGTGCATCGGGTCTGCCCCGTAAGCTGCTCGGTGCTTCGCTAGAGAGGATGGATGCCGTTCATGCGAGCCCCGACCGGTCTGGAGACGACGACGCTGCGGCCGAGCCAGGTGATCGCGGAGGCCCTCGTCGGGCGGCATAGCCCCAGCCAGATCACCTCCCGGGCCGCCAAGCTCGGCCTGCCCCGCCCCCTGACTCGTGCCATGGTCATTGCCTGCTGCGCCACCGCGGTCGACACTTCGACGACCCCTCGGCGTCGCGCCATCGCTGCCACGTAGGCAGGCGACTGAGGTTCGGCCGTCGAATTCACCCATTCTTGCCATCGGATTTCCCAAACAGGCGCTTGTTGTGTCGAGAATCGATCGCCGGATGTAGCGGGCTGCTGACGCCCGAGTGCAAGGCATGTTATAGTCTGTGGGTTCTGCGGCCCGCGGCTGTCGTTGTGGTGCGTCGGCCTTGATTGCTTGGGTGGCCAAGCTGCCGCTGAATCGTGACCAACCTGACATCAACCGCCTCGGTGCCCGGATGGGAGGAGCCTCAGGGGCGGAGTAACAATGAGCGAGAGGGGTACGTACACGTGATCAAGCTTCGACTTCGGCGGATGGGGGCCAAGAAGCGACCGAGCTACCGGATTGTGGCTGCGGAAAGCCGGTTCCCCCGGGATGGCCGCTTCATTGAGGCGATCGGGTTCTACGATCCGCTCACCGAGCCTGCCACGATCACCTTGAAGGAAGATCGGATCCGTCACTGGCTAAGCAATGGGGCTCAGCCGACGGACACTGTCCGAGATATTCTCCGCCGACACGGCCTTGTGGCTGATCCACGTGCCACTGAAGGCGATACCACCGGTGATGCGGCCACGGCCAGCACTGCCGTCTAAGGGTTGTTCAACGATCGGTCTCGATCAGGGTCTGCATAAGACAACGGGTGGAGACCGGAGACAAGGGGGGTGGACCCGCCGAGTCTACCCCCCTTCGTCGTTTCTCACCATTGAGCCGGTCAACGCGCTGCCGAGGGCGCGAACGGGGTGACGATGACGGACACGCCCAGGGACGACGTTAATCTTGTGGACACCGACCAGGATCCTTTGGAGACTGACGCCTACGAGTCTGAGGCAAGCGAGGACGCTGGCGGGGCGACCGACCATGCCCGGGAGGATCTGCGGGAGTTAGTGGCTTACCTGGCGACCAACCTCAT
>JALYMD010000377.1 GCA_030773875.1 Chloroflexota bacterium
CCTCCGGACGTGGGCCATTGCGAAGTCGTCGACGATCTCCAGCACCCGTCGCGCCAGGTGCTGCACGGTTCCGAGCGCCGCCCGCAGCGCCGCCGCGTCCAGCCCATAGCCCAACAGGTAGTCCGCCGAGTGAGGAACCTCCAAACCGAGCGCTGACCCAACCACGTACGCCGTACTCTCGGCTTCCAGCTCTCGCAGTGCCACCGGCTTGGCGCGCTGGGCCTCCCCTCGGTGCGCCAGCTCATGCGCCAGTTCGTGGAGCAGCACGGCGAGCCGGTTGCGGCTGTCGAGTCCCCGCCGGACGAAGATCGTCCCGCCGAGCGAGACCCCTTGCACCCCCATCGGCAACGGTCGCTCCTCCACCGCGATCCGCTCCGCTTCGATGCTTGCTCGCACCCGGCGATACAGCTCTTCGACGTCATCGGGCAACGGCGTGAAGGGCGACGGCAGCGGCTGCTCGTCTAGGTTGGCCAACTGGGAAGCGTCAAAGACCGGCGCGGGGCGGAACCCGACGAGCGTCTCTCGCTCTTCGCCGGTCACGTTGTCCTCGACCTTCCGCAGCACCGGCGCCCAGATCCAGATCGCTTTCTCCCCAGCCCGCACCCGGTAGCCCAAGCGATTCCAGGTGGAGAGTCCTGCCACCCGGCTCGCCTCCGGGCGCTGGCTGAGGATCAAGAGCGCGTTGGCCGGGCTGTACCGGTGGAACTTGGCATGGAAGGCCAGGAACTGCAGGTACGCCTCGGTATGCCCGGCGGCGAGTTGCTCCGCCAGGCGCTCACAGGCGGCGTCGACGGTGGCCGTCATCTGCGCCGCCCGCTCCTGACGGGTCGGGGTCGAGGGAGCCGGTACGCTTGGAGCCGGGACGGTGGTAGTGGTCGAGACGGTGGTGGTGGGGTAGGTGTTCATGGTCGTGGGTGTCTCCCGTTCGTCACAACAACAAGGACGCCGGAAAGTGCTCCGGTGCCCGCTTCACGCGATGTCCTGCTGTTGGTGGACCGATCAGGCGGCGCGGTGACCGCCCGGATCGAGGATCTCGCCGGTCTCGAAGTCGACCAGGGGCCAGCCCCGTTCGGCATGCAGCCGTGCCGCCTCCCCGCGCAGGACCACCAGCTCCTCATCCGTCAACCCAAAGCGCCCACGCGTGGGGCGGGATGCTGGCTGGTGTCCGTGGTCATAGGGCGCCTCCTGCCAGGGATCGGGCTCGTCGCTGACTTGGTTCCTGGGACCCGGCTCGACCTCGCCTGCTCCGCCGCACCAGCCACAGTCGATCTCGCCTTCCTCGTCCTCCGGCCCGAAGAAGGCGACGACGCGGCCGGTTCCGTCGCAATCGGGACAGGGAGCCAGCTCAGGGACGGGCAGAGCAGGCGATGCCGGGGAGGGATCCGGATCAGGCTCCGGATCGGGCAACCAACCGAGTTGGGCCAGCAACAGGCTGTGATGGGTGCAGCGCTGCCACCGCAGGAAGCCTTTGCAGGTACAACTGAACCCGGTAAGGCGATAGAGGATATTCGCTTTACTTCCCGAGGTGGCGAAGTGTTCGCCCGAGATGGGCTCGACGAGGATGCGGACTTCGCGCTGCTCGGCCTCCTCCGCCAATCGCCAGAAGTCTGTCGGGGTCGCGATCGTGCTCGCCATGATGCTGGTCCTCCCACCGAGCGACGCGGCGACCCTCGTCGCCTCAATCGTCACCCAGTGCGATGACTCGCCCCCGCACAGCCGACGCTTTCTGCCTCCATCCCGTTGGGGTGTCTTTGGCCAGCGCGCTGCGGCCCTGCCCCGGCATGTGGCGGTGACACGGCGCGATCAGCCCGGACGCTGGGTGGAACCATGAGGGGATCAGTTTCGGGAGCTACCGGGCCGGGGAGGCGAGGACGCGGTGGAGGGAGAGCAGTGCGCCACGCGGGCGAGACCTCAACCCTTGAGATGGGCAAGGACGTCTGCCTGGGTCCCCAAGGGTGAGGAGGAAGGGGTGGATGGGATCCCGCCCTAGCCCCGGTCCAGCTCGAAACGCTGAAGCCGACCCCATCCATTGGCGTGACTGGCGTGTGTCACTGTGGAGGTGGCTCTGAAACCATCCCCCGTCCAGCTAGCTCACTTAGATCGTGACCTCGACTTGGGGTGGCTGCGGGCGATGGAAGGACCGTCGCTGCAACACGACGCGGCGGCACCCCTGCTTGACCGGGGGTCGAGGGAGTGTAGGCTCGACGATGCCGCTGTGACCGACACGACGAGATCTGCCCTGTCGGCTGCTCCCGGCAGGCCGCGGAGGAGACCACATGCTGCGCACACGCCTGGACGACCTGCTCGGCGGCAAGCATGCACCCATTAGACCGGGTTGCGGCAGACGTGGCCCGGAGCGATGCCGTCGGGGTGACAACGCAGCCGTCCTCTGTCCGGGCACGGAGACCAGGAGCTTGCGCTCCCTCGCCATTGACATCGGCGTCAGCCATACGACAGTTCGCTCCATCCTCGCTGGCTGATTCGCGCATTTGTGCGTCCAACCAGAACGGCTAATGTCTCGGCCCAGACCGCTGATCGACTATGAATGCCCACGATGCCGGCGCCGGCGGAAGGGGGCAGAGTCCGAGACGTTCGTCACACGGGGTGGTCCTGGAGAAAAGGAGTTCGGTCGCGCCAGGGAAAGGCTTCCTCCAGCTCTCCGGCAAGTGCGAGTACCGTCCGGTCACCGAGTGGACGGCCAACAAGCTGCACACCGATCGGCACGCCATCGTCCTTCCAGGCGAGCGGAAGGGAGATGGCCGGCAGTCCAGCCATGTTCACCCAGAACTCGAACGGAATGAATCCCTCTAGCTTCTTCCAGACCTCCATCCCGGTCCCAGCCATCTCGCCGAGGAGCGGTGCCGTCCGCGTGAGGGTCGGGCAGAGGAGGGCGTCAACGTCTTGGAACCAGGCGAGGATCCGCCGGCTCCCGCGGTACATCGCTTGTTCCGCAGCGAGGTAATCCACCGCCGGCAGTCGCCCTCCCGCCTCGAAGACCGCACGGGCATGTGGCATCAGGAGATCGGCATTGGGGACGTCGATCGCCGCCGTATGCGCGTCGATGATGGTCAGGAAGGGCTGCCACATCCCGCTGGTGTCGGGGAAGGCCTCGACCAGGTCGTGCCCTCGCTCTCGGAGCGCTTGGGCGGCACGCTCGACCGCCTCGGCGACGTCCGGGGCTACGGCGAAGGCTGGATGGGAGGCCGACCAGGCAACGCGACGGGGTTGCCGCGCGTCGGTGAGAGCCGAGGAGAAGGACCGATCGGGGAGCGCGGTCGGGTAGGGATCAGCCAGCGCAGGTCCCGCCATCACATCAAGGCCGAGGGTCACGTCGGCGACGCTCCTCGCCATCGGTCCCGATGTGGCCAGCCCTGCCCACGCCTCCCCGACGAGTGGTGCAACCGGTACGCGGGCGCGCGCAGGTTTGAGGCCGACGATGCCGCAACATGCCGCTGGTCCGCGAATCGACCCGCCGCCATCGCTCCCCTCAGCCAGTGGGCAGAGCCGTGCCGCGAGGGCGGCGGCCGCCCCACCGCTCGATCCACCCGCGCTGCGCTTGAGGTCCCAGGGATTGCGGGTGGGCCCGAACAGGCTCTCCTCGGTCGTGCCGTGCAGCCCGAACTCGGGCGTATTCGTCTTTCCCAGCATGATCGCCCCCGCACCGAGCACCCGGGTGACGACCTCGTCGTCGCAGTCGGGGATGTGGTCGGCGAACGCCCGCGAGCCAAAGGTCGTTCTGACACCGGCAGTACGCGACAGGTCCTTGATCGACACGGGAACGCCCAACAGGGGCGGAAGCTCGCTGGGCGCATGGGTCATCACCCGTCGCCCAGCCTCGCCCGCCTGCGCCATCGCCTGGTCCGCCGTGATGGTGACGTAGGCGTTGATCTTGGGATTCACCCGTTCGATCCGCTCGAGAAAGGCCCGGGTAACCTCGACGGGTGACACCGCGCGATCGCGAATCATGCTGACGAGTTCGGTTGCCGTCGCGTCGCAGATGTCGTTGCTTTTCGGCGTGGTCATCGCCCTCCTCTGCCCCGTCGGCTTCCGGTGTCCATCAGTCCCAGGGCACCCAAGGTTCCCCGACGCCGTGTCGTCACACTCCTGGACAGCTTCCGGGCCCCTCGCTGGGAGATGCAACGGCCGCCACCACTCCGCTACGCCCGGTGAGTGCTACCGCTCGAAGGTGAGATTGTCCGCCCCGCGTGGCGCCTCCGTGATCGTCTCGTAGCCGGCCGCGGTCACCACCACGGTGTCCGAGTGGCGCGCCCCCCGGATCCCTGGGATGTAGATGCCGGGCTCAATGGAGACCACCATCCCCACCTCCATCGGGTCCTCGACGTCCCAGCGGACGTAC
>JALYMD010000378.1 GCA_030773875.1 Chloroflexota bacterium
CCATGGACGCTCTCGGCGTCAACGGCTGGAACCTGATCATCCAGCTCGCCGCGTTCATCATCTTCATCTACCTGCTGTGGCGCTACGCCCTCGGCCCCATCGTCCGCGTCCTGGACCAGCGCCAGGAGCGGATCCGCGATAGCATGGAAGCCGCCACGCGGATGCAAGCCGAACTCCAGGCGACAGCCGCCCGCAACGAGGAGGTGCTCGCCGAAGCGCGGCGGGAGGCCCAGCAGATCGTCGCCAACGCCCGCGAGGCGGGAGATGCCTCCATCGCGCGCGCTCGGGAAGAGGCGGCAGCGCAGGCGGA
The DNA here is from genome assembly GCA_030773875.1 of Chloroflexota bacterium. Next base: position 311 of record JALYMD010000378.1, read on the forward strand.
GCAATACCTCGCTCGGGCGGAAGAGACACTCCGCCAGGAGTCGGCGCAGGCTCGCCAGCAACTGCGCCAGGAGGTCGCCGATCTTGCTGTGATGGCGGCGAGTCGGATCGTCCGCAAGGAGTTAGACCCGGCCGCGCAGACCCGGCTGATTCAAGAGACTCTGGCCGAAGCGGGCGCCGGCGCTCGTCCGGCTTCCGGGAATGGAACCGGCGGCACGGGATCACGCGCCTAGGGGCGACGCCCGGGAGAGGAGCCGACAATGGCGAGCAACGCCGCAAAGATCTATGCGCGGGCGGTGTTCGAACTGGCGAAAGAGAAAAATGCTCTTGACGCCTGGCAAGCCGACTTGTCCCGCCTCGAACAGGTTATGGCTGACCCTGCCGTCGCGCACCTGTTCCATAACCCGAGTGTCACGCCAGAGCATAAACAACAGGCCGTCAGGCAGGTGCTCGCCGGATCTCAACCAGAGATTAGCAACCTCATTCGCGTCCTCGCCGAGCGGGATCGGCTCGACATCGTGCCCGATATGGTGCGTGCGTACACCGAGGCCCGGCTGGACGAACAGGGCATTGCCGTTGCCGATGTGACGACGGCCGAACCGTTGACGCCGCCGGAGCAGCAACTCGTGCGGGACCAGCTCAAGCGGATCATTGGTAAGGATATCCAACTGCGGATGCGGACTGACCCCGAGATCATCGGTGGGGTGATCGCTCGAGTGGGTGACATGCTTATCGACGGCAGCGTGGTCAGCCAGCTTCGTCGCCTCCGTGCGCGGCTGGCCGCTTCCGCCTAGACTTCCTCAAGGCGGCGTGTCGCCTGCCCCTCGTCCTAAGAGATTTTCTATGTAGCCGGCCCGCGGGCCACGAGAGGACCCAACGCCATGGCTGTTAACGCCAGTGAAATCGTATCCAATCTGAAAGGCCTGATCGCCGGGGCCGACAACCAGATGACGGTGACGAACGTCGGCACCGTCATCAGCGTGGGTGACGGTATCGCGACCGTCTACGGCCTGACCCAGGTCATGGCAAGCGAACTCGTCGAGTTCCCGAAGACCCAGACCCTTGGTCTTGCCTTCAACCTTGAAGAGGATAGCGTCGGTGTCATCGTCCTCGGCGAGTACACCCATATCGAGGAAGGCGACGAGGTTCGCTCCACCGGGCGGATCGCCTCCGTGCCGGTCGGAGACGCTCTGATCGGTCGCGTTGTCGATGCCCTCGGCCGCCCAATCGACGGCAAGGGCCCGATTGCTTCAGACCGGACCCGGCCGATTGAACGCATTGCCCCGGGCGTTATCGCTCGCCAGAACGTCGATACGGCGCTTCAGACTGGCATCAAGGCTATCGACGCGATGATCCCGATCGGGCGCGGTCAGCGCGAGCTGATCATCGGCGACCGCCAGGTCGGCAAGACGGCGATCGTCCTCGACACCATCATCAATCAAAAGACCAGCGGCGTGGTCTGCATCTACGTGGCGATTGGGATGAAGCGAGCCCAGGTGGCGCAGGCGGTGCGGATTCTGGAGGAGCACGGCGCGATGGATCACACCATCGTGGTCGCCGCCTCCGCTTCCGATCCGGCCCCGCTCCAGTTCATCGCTCCCTTCGCGGGCACGGCGATGGGCGAAGAGTTCATGGAAACCGGCCGGGACGCTCTGATCGTCTACGACGACCTGTCCAAGCATGCTCAGGCGTATCGTGAGGTTTCGCTGCTGGTGCGCCGACCGCCCGGACGCGAGGCTTACCCCGGGGATGTCTTCTACCTGCACTCGCGGCTGCTGGAGCGCTCGGCTCGGCTCTCTGACGCCTTGGGTGGCGGTTCTCTGACCAGCCTGCCGATGATCGAGACGCAGGCCAGCGACGTCTCGGCCTACATCCCAACCAAAGTCATCTCCATCACCGATGGCCAGATCTACCTGGAGCCGGACCTCTTCTACGCCGGCGTCCGGCCGGCTGTGAACGCCGGTCTCTCCGTTTCCCGCGTGGGTGGCGCGGCGCAGATCAAGGCGATGCGCCAGGTGGCCGGCCGCCTCCGCCTCGATCTCGCCAGCTTCCGCTCTCTGGCCGCCTTCGCGCAGTTCGGGTCCGACCTGGACCCGGCAACGCGACAGCAGTTGGAGACGGGCCAGCGGATGACGGAGATTCTGAAGCAGGGCCAGTACCAGCCAATGCCCGTCGAGGAGCAGGTGGCCATCCTTTGGGCGGCAACCAATGGCGTCCTGAACGACGTACCGACCGATCAGGTCCAGGCGTTCGAGAGCGAGTACCTTGAGTACCTGCGGACGGCTCAAGCCGATCTCCTCAGGAGGATCGCCGACGAGAAGGCGCTCAGCGACGATCTGATCGCCGCGCTGCGGACCGCGACGGAGAACTTCAAGGGTGGGTCCCGCTTTGCATCTCGTCCTACGGCGGCGGCGGCTCCGGCCGGCGCTCGTGCTGCGGCGCGCTAGTCCTCAGCCGATAGCCGGCTGACGGCGAGGAGAAGATCGTGGCGAGCCCACGCGAAATCCGACGGCGGATCCGCTCCGTTCGCAACATGTCCCAGATCACCCGGGCGATGGAGATGGTTTCGGCTTCCAAGATGCGCCGGGCCCAGCAGCGGGTGGTTGCCAGCCGGCCCTATGCCGAGCGGCTGCAAACCGTGATCGCGGACCTTTCAGCGCTCCAGATTGACCCGGAGGAGATGCGCGCCTTCCCGCTGCTGGAGCAGCGGGAGGTGCGCCGCTCGGCGGTGATCCTGATCACGCCGGACAAGGGCCTCACCGGAGCCTTGAACTCCAACATCATCCGGCGCGCCAGCCGATACATCCTCGGGGAAGCCGGCGTTCCCGTGGAGGTGATCGCAAGCGGCAAGAAGGGTCGCGATTTCATGGTCCGCACCCGTCAGGACGTGGTCGCCGAGTTCACAGGGCTCGGGGACAACCCGAGCCTGGAGGATATCCGTCCAATCGCCCAGGTGGCCCTGGACGATTTCACGAGCGGCAAGGTGGACGCCGTCCATATCGTCTTCCCGCGCTTCGTCAACACGCTTTCCCAGGTCCCCGAAGTGCGTCCAATCCTCCCGATTGTGCGGCCAGAGGGCGCCGGGGAGTACAGCGACTACATCTTTGAGCCGAACCCACTGGTGGTGCTCAACGACTTGCTGCCCCGGTTTGTCGAGATTCAGATCTACCAGGCGTTGCTGGAGTCGATCGCCTCCGAGCACTCAGCTC
>JALYMD010000379.1 GCA_030773875.1 Chloroflexota bacterium
CAGCTTGAAGAAATAGCGCGCCCGCTCCTGAGGTGGGGTCGCTCTCCAGGCTGGAAAGGCAGCGGCGGCGGCGGCCACGGCGTTGTCCACGTCGGCTCCGCCGCTGAGCGGCACAAGCGCCAGGGTCTCATCGGTGGCCGGGTTGCGCACCTCCTGCGTCTCGGCCGCCTGTGCCGAGATCCACTCGCCACCGACATAGTTCTGGAGCGTCCGGATGCCGGTTTGGACTGTCCCAGTCATAGTCATGCCACGCTCCTTCTCAGCGGATCAACGGACCCTAGCCGGCAATGCTTCAGCCGGAACAAGGACGCGAACGCCGACGGTCAGTCCATCGGCGAAGACTGACGCGGGCAGCTACGGACCCCGCTTAGCCCCAAGTGCCTCGACACGGATCCAACACAGCACAAGAATTCCGATGAAGTGATAATTTTTCGGAACGATACGAGGTGTTGATGGGGCTGTCAAGGGCCGTGAGACGGCTGCACGTGGGGCGTTGAGTCATAAAGAATTAGAGGATCAGCGCCGACCCTTGGCAGGGTACGAACGGTGCGCGCCCTGACTATGACGGTGGCCCAAGGCACCGCTCTACGGCGAAGATTGGCGAGAACGTCGTAGGTGGAAGCCGATTAGATACCTCCGCGTTCGACTGCCGTTTGATTGCCTGAGGAGACGAGGTACGCAGGCTCGTGCCCCCGATCGAGCCGGAGCGCCCGCGGGAGGATGAGACTCATGCAGGAGGAGGCCCGGGACGGAACGGATGGCACCAAGGACGATCTGCTCCATCCCATCGGCGAGGCCGCTCGGCTGACGGGTGTCTCTCGCGGCATGCTCCGCTTGTGGGAGCAGGAGCATCTCATCAGCCCGAAGCGCACCCCGGGCGGCCACCGCCTCTACTCGGGTGACGACCTGCGGCGCCTCCGTCAGATCGCCCGCCTACGCCTAATGGACCGCCTCAACACGCCGGCGATCCGGCGGGAGCTTGGCCCGTCCGACAGTGCCGATTCGACGCAGCCGCCGGAGCCATCTCTGACCTTGGGCCGGCGCCTGCGCGCGCTGCGGACGGCCCGGGAGTGGTCGCTTGCGGAGGTGGCGGCGAAGTCCGGCCTCTCGATCTCCTTCCTCAGTGCCGTGGAGCGTGGTCAGTCGCGGATCTCCGTCGCCAATCTCTTCAAGCTGGCGGACGCCTACGGCACCACCCTGCCCGCGCTCAGCCCGGACTATCGGTCCGATCGTCGGAGTGTTCTCCACCCGCCGGATCGTCCGCGCTACGTCGCCGGCGGGGGTCTGGTCGTGATCGAAGATTTGATCACCGGGCCTGGGGCGCTTGAAGCACAGCGGATCGAGATCCTGCCCGGCGGCGGAAGCGAGGAGGGATACGCCCACCCCGGTGAGGAGTTCATCTATGTTCTCTCCGGCCAACTGACGTTCTGGATCGAGGAAAGGGAGCTGTACGGGCTGCAAGCGGGGGATTCCCTCCACTTCCGCAGCACCCGGGTGCATCGCTGGCGGAACGACGGCGAGACGGCGACGACAGTCCTTTGGATCAACGTGCCGATCGTCGAACCGGCGCCGGGCAAAGCCGAGGAACGAGGCGTCGCCCGGGAACGGCGCTCCGAGCCCGGTTAGGCCCTTTCTCCCGTGTCCATCTCTGACTCCGTGGTTCCGCCAGCTGGCCTGTTTCAGTTGCTGCCGCTTAGTTGATCGTCCGCGGGGATTGTGCGACCGGTTGGGGGCGGCTAAGATCCGCGCATCCGGAGGGACCCGCCTTGGACCGGATAGCCTGCTCCGTCGTAGGAGGGATGCCCGTGCGTCGCCTGCTCTTCGCGTTCGCTGCGCTCCTCGCGCTTACCCTGCTCGGACCCGGCGTCACTTCGGCGCAGGACGCCAGCCCGATGGCCTCGCCAGGGGCCGTCGTTTGCGTCCACCCCGAGCTGCCGCCCGGCACCCCCACCCCAATGGACGGCTCGCCCATGGCCGGCATGGAGGGGATGGAGGCAAGTCCCGACGCGGTCGAGCAGGGTGAGGAGACCGCCGAAGCCGTTGAGGACGAGGCCGCCTCTCCCGGAGCGGACGCCACGCCGGCCCCTCCCGAGGGCACCCCGGCTGACCAGGCCACGATGGACCGCGTGACCGAGGTCTACGAGAGCGCCTACGCCTGCTTGAATGCCGGGGATTTCCTCGGCTTCGCTGCCTTCTACACGCCCGAGGCCCTCTTGGAGGAGTTCGGTAGCGCCAATCCCTACGACATCCCCGGGATCATTGCGGGGTTTGGGGCGGTGCCCGAGTTCGCGCTCGTCTCGGTCGATAATGTCCTGGAGTTGCCCGATGGTCGCCTCTACGTTGAGGCAACGTACCGATTTGGCAATTCGCTAGCCCGAGAGGGCGCGTACTTCGTGGAGCGCGACGGTCAACTCCTCGCGGACGCCGGAACCCAGGATTTGTCGGTTGATATCCCTGCCGACGCCCAGGTTGCTACCGGCGAAATGGTCGACTACGCCTTCAATATCAGCCAGAGCAGCTTCTCGGCCGGCATGCCGATCGCCTTCGACGTGGTGAACAGCGGTCAGTACCCGCACGAGCTGGTTGTCGTCCAGTTGCCAGAGGGTGCGACGCCCGAGCAGATATTCCAGGACCCGGCGTTGCAGGAGCAGATCGTCTTTGTCGGGGCAACCTTCGCCGAGCCCGGCCAGCAGGCCCCGCCGCTGGTCCTGTTCGACCTCGCGCCCGGCACCTACACCATGGTCTGCTTCGTCGACGTGCCGGAGGGGATCCCGCATGTCGCCCGCGGCATGGTCGCCGAGTTCACTGTCCAGTAGGCCGCTCTGACATAGACCTACGCTCTGCCACCGGGGAGGCCGCCGGATG
>JALYMD010000380.1 GCA_030773875.1 Chloroflexota bacterium
GAGACGCGTTCCAGCCCGGCTCATCCTTGAACGTGAGCAGGTCCATAATCTCGGTCTTGCCCGTGACAGCCCCACCCGGCAGCCCTCCTGCCACGATCTTCGCAAGCGTGGTGAGATCCGGCGTCACGCCCAACCGCTCCTGAGCGCCGCCGGGTGCCCAGCGGAATCCGGTAATCACCTCATCGAAGATGAGCACCGCGCCATGTCTGGTCGCGAGATCCCGGAGCTTGGCAAGGAATCCATCTCGCAGCGGCACCGTTGTCCAGGAGGCGCCGCTCGGCTCCAGGATGATGCCGGCGACATCACCCTGGGCGAGGCGGGCATCGACGGCCTCCGGGTCGTTGGCGGGAAGGACAACGACGGTATCCAGCACGTCCTTCGGGATGCCGGGAAGCTGTGGCTCATCGAAGGGCGGTTTCTCTCCCTTGAGTGCGAAATCGTTCCAACCGTGGAAATGCCCCTCGAACTTGATCATGACAGTTTTGCCGGTGCTGGCCCGCGCCAGTCTCATCGCCAAGAGCGTTGCTTCCGTCCCGGAGGCGGTGAACCTGACCTGCTCTGCGGAGGGAACCATAGTGCGGATCTGCTCCGCCCACGCGATTTCACCCTCATGGCCGGCACCGTAGTGAGTTCCATGTTCCAGCTGGCGACGCAGCGCGTCAGCGATCTCCGGGTCATTGTGCCCGAGGATGAGGGAGCCGTGTCCCATGGCGTAGTCGATCAACTCGTGCCCGTCGACATCCCATTTGTGGGCACCCTGAGCGTGATTCACGTAGACGGGAAAGGGCTTGAGGTGGCGTCCGTCGTGGGTAATCCCGCCGGGAATGACGGAGCGAGAGCGGGAGTGGAGGGCAAGTGATCGCGCGAAGCGCTCTTCGTACTCCTCGCGGATTGTCCTGGTGACGGCAGCCTGGGCCATGGAGTCGCTCCTCCGCATGGTATGGTGTCGAACCGTCCGGTCGGCAGTAGCGGAGACTATAGGTTGCCGCTCCCACGCTGTAAAGGTGAGGGAGCAGGTTGGCAGACCTAGGTGAGATGAGGACAAGCATGCGGCTGGCGACGATTCCCCGATACCCACTTACGACCACCCCAACTCCCCTGACTCGTGCCCGCAACCTTGAGGCTGCCCTGGGCGAGGTCTCTCCCCGCATCTACCTCAAACGTGATGACCTCACTGGTCTCGCGTTTGGCGGCAATAAGGCGCGGAAGCTTGAGTACCTCGTCGCGGATGCCCTTGCGACAGGATCGACCGTCCTCGTGACCGAGGGGGCGGTCCAATCGAACCACGCCCGGATGACCGCCGCCGCCGCCGCGATTGCTGGGCTCCGTGCCATCCTCGTGTTGGACGCCCGGAACGGAGATGCTCTCGCCGGTAATCTCCTCCTGGACCGCCTGCTTGCCGCCGAGATTCGAGTCGTGCCGGACAAGGAGGCGCGGGAGGCGGAGATGCAGCGGATCGGCGACGAGTTGGTGGCCGCTGGTGAGCAGCCCTACGTCATTCCGGCGGGCGGCAGCGTTCCCCTCGGAGCGGTCGGCTACGTGGCCATGGTCCAGGAGCTTCAGGTGCAGCTGCTCGAGGTAAGCGAAGCCCCGAGCCGGCTCTACTGCGCCACGTCGTCGCTCGGGACGCAGGCCGGCTTGACGGTCGGTGCGCGAGCCTTCACGGCCTCCTTTTCCGTCCGGGGCGTTGCCGTTGAAGGATCGGCCCACCAACTCTCCGACGTTGGCGCGCTCCTCGCTAACGCCACCGCCGAGTTGCTTGGTGTGGAGGAACGATTCACCTCTCGGGATGTCCAGGTCGATGATCGTTTTGTAGGCGCGGGCTACGGGAAAGCATCGCCTGAGGGGCTGGAGATGATCCGTCTCCTGGCTCGGACGGAGGCAGTGTTCCTTGATCCCGCCTACACCGCCAAGGCGATGGCCGGCATGCTTGCGGACATCCAGGCCGGCACCATCGACCCTAACGAGGCTGTTGTCTTTCTCCACACCGGTGGGGGACCCTCCCTCTTCCCATGGGGTGAAGCGCTCCTTGAGCCGACTACCAGGTCGTCGTCATGACGAAGCCGCCCGTCCCGGGATCGCGTCGACGTCGTGATTGCCGGTTGTCCCGGCTTGATCTCTTGTTGGCCCTGCTGACACTCTGACACATCTGTTCTGTACGTTCGGACAGGTGTAAGCTGGATGGGTGGACGCGCATCCTGACGCCGCTCAGACGGCTGACAACCTCAATGCTCTCCCGGTCGTGGATGTCGCCGTGGACGGTGCCCGTGCAGGTGCCGGTGTGGCGGGGATCCTCAGCTATGCCCTTCCTCCGCAGTGGCATGCCCGGATCGATGTCGGGCAGCTCGTTTGGGTGCCGCTGCGAAAACAGCTCGTGCTCGGGGTGGTGGTTGCCTGGGGCGAGGACCAGAGGCGCGCAGGGCTAAAGCCCATCCACGCGCCGGTCGAGCCGGCCTACCGCCTCAATGAGGATCGTCTTGCGGTCGCTGCCTGGCTGAGCCGTCAAACGGCCACCTCGTTCTTCGCGGCGGTCTCTCCGTTCCTGCCGCCCGGCGTTGCTCATCGCGCGGTCGAGCACCTGCGGCTGACCCCCGAAGTCATGAGCGGAGCCGTCAATGTGACACCTGCCCAACGCCGCCTGCTGGCCCTCTTGGAGGAGCGGGGCGAGTTGAGCTTGGATGCCGCCCGCGCTGCCCTCGGGAGCAGCCTGGTGAGCGTGGTTCCAAAACTGGAGCAGCAAGGGCTGATCGAACGTGTCGTTCACGTGACTCACCGGTCGCCCAATCCGAGGCTCGAGCGGTTCGTGCGCCTGGTGTCGGATGATCTGCACGTTGTCAACAATGCCCCGCGCCAGCGAGCCGTTGTTGACTTCCTCGTCCAGCGCGCCCGATTGGCGCCGTTGGACGATGGAGGTTTGGTCCGCGTCGCCGACGTCCTGGAGCGGACCGGCACTGACCCCAGCACGCTCGTCGCGCTACAGCGGAAGGGTGTTGTGGAGGAAATCGCCCTCCCTCGATCGTCGGTGACCGTGGAGGTTTCCCCCACCCCCGCTCCGGCGCTGACGCCCCTCCAAGCATCCGCCTGGCGGGAGGTCGAGCGAGCGCTCACGACCCGAGACCCGACGCCGTTGTTGCTGCACGGCGTCACAGGGAGCGGCAAGACAGAGATCTACCTGCGCGCGGTGGCCTGGTGCCTTCGGCATGGTCGTTCGGCCCTGATCCTGGTCCCTGAGATCGGGCTCGCTTCTCAGGTTGTGCGGAGGTTTACGGCCCGATTCCCGGGCAAAGTGGCCGTGCTCCACTCCGCGCTTCCGGACGCCGACCGCTACGGAACCTGGCAGGCTGTGTCGGCTGGCAGCTTTCCGGTCGTGGTGGGACCGCGATCGGCGCTCTTCGCGCCTGTCGATGATCTGGGCTTGATCGTCCTTGATGAGGAACATGACGGGGCGTACAAACAAGAGGCCGATCCCCGCTATCACGCCCGTGGTCTAGCCGAGTTCCTTGCCGCCCAGCAGGGCGCCGTCGTCATCCATGGGAGCGCGACGCCGGCGGTAGAGACCTATTGGCGGTCCGAAGGATCGGAGGTCCGACGGCTTTCGTTGCCGGCACGCGTCGGTCCCGACCTTGGGGCGGTGGACGGCGATCGGACACGGGGCGCGCTTGACCTGCCAGACGTTGACGTCGTGGATATGCGCCTGGAGCTGCATCGTGGCAACTCGTCGCTCTTCAGCCATCGCCTTCGAGAGGTGATGGAGCGGGCGTTGGCAGCCCGGGAGCAGGCCATCCTGTTCCTTAATCGGCGTGGGCTGGCGACCGTCGTGCTCTGCCGCTCCTGCGGCGGGACCCTGCTCTGCCCGCTCTGCGATGTCCCGTTGGTCTACCACCAGGACCGCCACCGGTTGCTCTGTC
>JALYMD010000381.1 GCA_030773875.1 Chloroflexota bacterium
TCGCGGTGCTGCTGCCGGTCGACTCTACGGGCGTGATGGGCGACTACCGGACCTACGCGCGGGTCTGCGCCGTTCGTGCTGTAGCCAGTCAGGATGCGATGACCGCGGACTGGGCTCGCCTGCCTTATGACCTGCTGGCGCGGATGAGCAACCGGATCGTCAATGAGGTCCGCGGCATCAATCGCGTCGTCTACGACATAACCTCCAAACCTCCCGCCACAATCGAGTGGGAATAGCCGAGGCTGAGGGTCCCGTTCGTGTCAATGTCTCGGCTATGAGGAGGGCTGGCTCAGCTCCACGTCATCAAGCGGTACTCAGTAGGCTCCGCGACGCGCTGTTGGGCAACGCTTGCCCGACACACGAGGAGGTCGGTATAGTGCCATTCGTGCGCCGGCCTCCCTGCACGACTGGCAGCTATGTCATTCCGATGGTTGCTCGATTCCCGCGGCGCCACTGGCTGATCTCCCGCGTCTCCGCCCCTGGCTGTTGATCCCGCTGCGATCTCCCAAGCCTGATCCATGTGGCGGTGCGCTCGCCCGCGAAAAGGGGCTTTGATCGTGCCGTCCTCTTTGTTAGGTCCAAGCCGCACCGCTGGAGTGCGAGGCTACGCCAGCGCGGGGTATCGAGCAGGCTTCGTGGGCAGCGATGTTGTCGATCCCTTCGCGGTCAACCCCATCCGTCGCTCCTTCGCGGTCGTCGCCACGAGCGCTCTGCTCGTCTTCGGCCCCCTGCTCATCGGCGGCGCATTTGCGACGACGGTGCTGCTCGCCGTCGGTTGGCTGGCGGCTACCGGGTTGGTGATGGGCACGCCGATCCTGATCTGGAGCCTGGTTGAGGAGGGGTGGCGTCTGATCCACCGGCGCCTGCACCCCTCGGTCGACCTGCTCGACCTCTCGCCTCGGGTTGCCCACATCCTGCTCCGTCATGGCTACGAGTCCATCGAGGCGGTCGATCGCGCCCCTGACGCGACGCTGCTGCTGCTCTCCAACATGGACAGCCGAGGCTTGCGAGAGGTCCGTCGCGCGATCTCCCTCTGGAAGTACCGGCGCTGGCAAGAGCAGGGGTTCCCCGTCACCGGGCACGACTGACCCGTGCGCGGTCAGCCAGAGCGCGTGCCAGAACGGTCGTTCATCTCCCTGGTCGATTGCGAGGCGGGTCGCGCACTCGACGGCAGGTTAGCGCTGCTTCTCGGCATTCTGACGGCCGTGTTGGCTGTGTTCGGTCTTTGGTACGTGTTGATCGGCAACCCACCTGCCAACATCGCGCCGCCCACCGGGCCAGTTGCGCCATCCCTGATCTCGGGTTCCCGATGCAGTTGGTGCGGGATGGAACGGTGGGACCGGACGTTTGCCCCAACACCCGTTTTGCTTCCGTAGGAGAGGGGTCCCCTGCTGTCGTTGCGCCTATTGGGAGCCGGACACGACCGCGACGCGGGATTGCCAGCCCGGACCCTCTAGGCTAGAGGCTACCCATGGCGTTGGGGCCGCTTCGACTTGGCTGTCCCACCGCCCTGGAGAACTCGAACGGCGACGCCCCACCGTGCGGCGGCGCGGACGGTTGCTGGAAGGGAGCCTGTGGCACGGGGAATCCGGTTGGTGGGTTGGGTGGTCATGGCCGAGCCTACCGGAAGGGGTGGCGCGACGTGCAGGGCTGGGCGAGGGAAACGCGGCGCGCCCATGAAAACCTCCTCCCTGTCGGGTCGGATGGGGCGCCGGATGCGTCGAACCTGGCCAGGCAGAGGACAGCCCGGTCCGGTTAGCCACCCACTCCGCCCGGCGCATAGGCGCTCCAGGGAGAACGGCGCCGAGTTTGAGCGTGTCCGACGTGAATTGACGGTAGCACTCACCTAGGCAGCGCGAAAGAGGGAAAACCCTCAAGAGCGCCGGTCATCAGGCGTTTGGCACTGACGATCGCCGGTGGCAGGCCATAGGCGTTGGGCAAGCAACCATATCGACGCCAAGAGGACATCGTTCAGAAACATGTGCCCACGCACGGATCCAGAGCAGCCAATTCGGTGCGGCACCGGATGGGGAGGAGGATCTCCTGGCGCAGGGTGGCCGTGGTTGGTGGGATGTCGCGGCGCCGCAATCCCCGCCGTCAGGCGCGCTCGGGCGCGGCGGCGCCGTCCAAAGAGAGGAGCAGCTTGCGCAGCAGGGCGGCCAGTGTCCGCTGCTCCTCCGGCGAGAGCGCGGCGAGGAGGCGGTGCTCGTTGGCGACGTGGGCCGCGACCGCCTCGTCGATCAACGCGCGGCCCTTGGCCGTGAGGGCGACCAGGACGCCGCGACGGTCAGTGGGGTCGGGCAGTCGTTCGATCAAGCCGGCACGCTCGAGGTGGTCGAGCCGGTTGGTCATCGCTCCCGAGGAGAGCATCAGCGTGTCGGAGAGCTTGGTCGGCGTGAGTCGGAAGGGCGGGCCCGAGCGGCGTAACGTGGCGAGCACGTCAAAGGCCCAGCCGGCGATGCCGAAGGGGCGGAATCCCTCCTGCAAACCCCGGTCGAGTGAGCGGGCGGCGCGCGTGGTCCGGCCAATGACGCCCATCGGTGAGGCGTCGAGGTCGGGGCGCTCGCGAGCCCACTGCTCCAGGATGAAATCGACGTGGTCTCGTTCCATGGGTACCAGTCTACTCCGGCGCAAGTCTCGACGTCAAATCTCTTGACATCTAGATTTACTCCAAGAATCTTGACGTGGAGATAAACCCGTGAGATACCGCAAGACGTGAAGGAGGCAAGTCATGGGCATCAAGGATGGGCTGGACC
>JALYMD010000382.1 GCA_030773875.1 Chloroflexota bacterium
GGGGAACCGCTGATTCGGCGCCGGCTACCGGAGTGCTGGCACCCGACGTGCGTCCGAACACGCGGGACTCAAGCCGAGCGGCTGCGCGCCCACCGCTCGGGACAACCCGGTGCGGCGGTTCGGCGCACGGCGAGAGCAGAGGGAGGTGCGAACTATGGCGACGGCGACCACCGAAGCGTACTGCGTCAAATGCCGCGAAAAGCGGGAGATCCAGGACCCGGAAGAGGTCACGATGAAGAACGGCCGCAACGCCATTCAGGGCAAGTGTGGGGTATGCGGCACCAAGCTCTTCCGTATGGTCGGCAACAAAGACAAGACAGGTTAGGGACCCCGTGCGGGTGCGGTCCCAATCCAGCCGGCCATGATCGTTCCTGGTTGATACCGCTACTGACGTCAACAGGAGGCCGGCCCACCAGGACCGGGCTCCTCCGTGTCGCGGCCTCCTTGGGCTCGTGGCGGCGGACCGGATCCGCCGGTGTCCCGGGCCGCCCCCGAACCGGCCTACCGCATCGTCTCGCCGAGCATCGTCGCGAGGAGGCCGACGGCCGTCTCCACGCTCCGTCCGGTCGGGTCCAGCGTGGGGTTCAATTCCACCCAGTCAACCGAGCGCACGGGGCCGTCCCAGGCACGCAGGTGACGTAGGACTTGGGAGGCTTCCCGGTAGGTGAGCCCGCCGGGGATCGTGGTGCCGGTGCCGGGAAGCACCAGCGGGTCCAGGACATCCAGGTCGAACGAGACGTGGACCGCCCCAACCCCCTGGCGCTCCAGATAGGTCAAGGCTTCGCCCAGCCCGGAGAGAATCCCGGCGTCGGACCACTCCTCCATCGTGAGCAGCCAAACCCCCTGCTCGCGGATCAGTTCCCGCTCGCCCGGGTTAATGTCCCGCGCGCCGAGCAGGCAGACGTGCTCCGGCCGCAGCTTCGCGCCCGGCCGCCCCAGCTCCGTCAGCGCCGGCTCTCCCAGTCCCAGGGACGCCGCCAGCGGCATCCCATGGACGTGGCCGCTCGGGCTGCTGGCCGCGGTGTTGAGATCCGGGTGGGTGTCCAGCCAGAGTACGCCCAGCGGCTCGGGCGACGCCGCCAGCGCCGCCCCGGCGATGCTGCCTGCCGAGAGCGCGTGGTCCCCGCCAAGGATCAGGGCAAGCTCGCCTTCCCTAATCGCCACCGCCACTTCGTCCGCCAGCCGCTCGCACGCCTCCGCGATCTGGGGCAGGAACGTCAGCGCCCGTTGGTTCAGCCGCTCCCGCGCGTCCGGCGGCACGTCCACGGGCACGGTCACCGCCGGTGCGAGGCGGCGCTCAAGGTGTGGGAGGCCGCGGGTCGACCACCGGGCTCGCAGGCCGGTGTCCAGCGCCGCGGGGCCGAGTTCCACGCCCGGGCGTTCCGCCCCAAGCCAGAGCGGAACGCCAATCGGCCGCACCGGACCCACGAGCCGATTGCCCCACCCCTCGCCGCGCGAGGCGCCGGGGTCGGTCCGCACAAGGTGATCTGTTTCGATGGCCATTCTGGTCCCTCGCCGTCGTCGGCGTTCCTGCGCCCGAACCGCGTCGTCCCGGGCGCGAGGCGATGCTCTTAGCCCCGCGAGCCGTTCGCTGAGTCGATCTGGTCGTCCTAATCTTGCTCGTCGTCCGCGCCGGCCCGCGTCGGAGTGACCAGGAGGGCTGGCTCCCTGCCCTCGCGGTTGGCGAGATCCGCCCGCTCAAGCTCCGTGAAGCCGTCGATCATGGTCCGGTAGACGCGCTCCACCAGGTCTGGATCGATGTCGCTGTCTCTGGCGAAGCCTCGTACCCCGGCGATCACCTGCTCGACTCGCCGGGGCGCCGCCGCCTCCTCGGGACTCTGCTTGAACCCGGCCGCCTGGCGCACGTAGGCGCCGCGCTCCGCCAGCAGATCGACGAGTTGTTCGTCGACCCGGTCGATGTTGGCCCGGGCGTCCTCCAGGGTGGCGCACTCCATCACGCGGCCGTTGCCCCGCCGGGGCAGCAGGTTCCGTTGTCTCAGCTCGGAGCGCAGTCCGCTTGGCATCCCCCGCGCCGCCGGCAGGCGGACGAAGTTCCGCACCGCGCGGTACTGCGCCGCGAACCCGGCTTCTTCCACGCCGAGCGCCCGCAGCAGCCCCTCCGCTGTCGGCGGCTGGATCTCCCACCGCGGCGCACGCTTATCCATGTGGCGGAAATCGTTCGGTGCCCGCTCGACCGGCGGCTTCGGGGGGCGCGTCGCTGGGCGTGGCGGCGCGCCCGGTCGGAAACCGCCCTGATGCGGTGCCGCCGGCTGCCGGGGTTGAGTCGGCCGGTTCTGGCGCGGCGGCCCCGGCGACCGCGGCGGAAATCTGTCTCGGCGGTCCATCCTCATCCCCCTCATCAGGTCGCTGACCCGGCTCACCGCACGGCCAGGAACCGCCCCGCTCGGCGCGCTACCTTTCCAGGCAACCCGCGTGCCGCCGCCCCGCTCCCGCCCTCTGCCCTCTGGCCTCTGACTACTGACGTCTAGCGTCCGGCGTCTACCGCCTCTACATCACCGCCGGGGCTTCGATGCCGAGCAGATCCAGGCCGTTAGCAAGGGCCTGCCGCGTCGCGGCCACCAGCGCCAGCCGCGCCGAGCGGGTCGGTTCGGGGGACTGGAGCACCGGACAGGCGTGGTAGAAGTCGTTGAAGCGCTTGGCCAACTCGTAGACGTAGTTGGTCAGCAGCAGCGGCCGGTACTCCGCCGCCGATCGCTGCACCTCCTCCGGCAGCGCCGCCACCGCCTGCAGCAGCCCCAGCTCCGTCGCCTCCGGTTGGTCAGCACCGAAGTCCAGCCCGTCGGCAAAGCCGAGGAGTCCTTCCCCGGTCACCCCCGCGTGCTCCAGGATGCGGCAGGCGCGGGCATGGGCGTATTGCACGTACGGGGCGGCGTGGCCGTCGAAGGAGAGAGCCTCCTCCAAGTCGAAGACGACCACCTTGGTGATGTCCCGTGCCAGCATCGCGTACTTGAGGGAGCCAATCCCGACTTGCCGGGCCACCTGCTCTTTCGCCTCGCTCGACAGGTCCGGGTTCTTCTCTTCGATGATCTCCCGCGCCCGGACCAGCACCGCGTCCCGGATATCGTCGTAGATCGGCACGTTGCCCTTACGAGAGGAGATCACCCCTTCCGGCAAACGCACCATCTCGTAGCCGATGTGCTGCGCCTGCGCCGCCTGGTCGAACCCGGCCAGTTCCAGGATCTTGGCGATCTGCTGGAAGTAGAGCGACTGCCGCACGTCCACCACCCAGAGCGCGCGGTCGACCCCGTACTCCTCGAACTTGAGCTTGGTGAGCGCGAGGTCCTTGGTGGAGTAGAGGGTGGTGCCGTCAGAGCGCAGGATCGGCAGGGTGCGGTAGGTCTCCGTCTCCAGTCCCAGCTTGGCGTCGATCTTCACCACCGGCAACCCGTCGCTGATCTCGGCCAGCCCCTGTTCGAGCATCTCCTGGACCATCCGGCGTCCCGGCTCCTCCACCTGGCTCTCAAAGAACCAGACATCGAAGCGGGCGCCCAGCTCGGCGAAGATCCGCTCGAAGTCGGCCAGGCTCCAGCCGCGCGTCTCCTGCCAGAGCGCGACAAATTCCTCGTCCTGCCGCTCCCAGCGCTGGAAGGTCTCCTTGACCTCCTCCCGCCACGTGGGCACCTGTGGCCACCACTCGTCCATCTGTGGGGCCAGCGCCTCCCACCGGGCCAGCCGCTCTTCCGGCGTCGTGGTCGGTTCGGGTACTCCCTCAACGGGGACGTAGGGCTTCTGGTTCTCCACCTCGTCCCGGAGCTGCTCCCCGACGATCGGCCAGAATTTGGGGATCACGTCCTCCTCGCGCAGGAGGTCTTCCTTGATCTCCTGCGCGTGGGTCATCCGCCCGAGCAGGTAGGCGATGTCCTCCCCCTCGGTGTTCTTGCGCCAGAGGTACTTCAGCAGGCGGTCGATGGCGGCCACGAAGACCTGATCCTCGCGCGCCAGCAGGTGGAGCAGGTCCAGGACATCCTTGCGGAAGTTGAGGCGCGCGTCAGACTCGGCGTAGATCTCGCCCAGCCAGCGACCCCGCGCCGCCGGGTCGGCCGGCTCCTCCCCCCGGTGGAACCGCTCGTAGCACCAGAGGCACTTGATCACGTGCATGCCGATGTCGCCGATGTAGGTGGCATCCTTCACCGGGTAGCCGGCGGCCGCGAGGATGCGGCTCGTGGCGACCCCGAGGCAGGTGTTGCGCAGGTGCCCGACGTGGAACGCCTTGTGGGTGTTGGGCTGGGAGTGCTCCACCATCACCACCTCAGCGCGGGGCCCTCCCCGGCCGTAGGCGACTCCCTGCCGCAGCACCTCTCCGACAAGCCGGGCCGCGATCGCGTTGGCGTCGAAGGAGATGTTGACGTACCCGTTGACCGCCTCCACCCGCGCGAATCCGTTCTGCCCCGCCGCGATCCGAGCCGCGACCTGCTCGGCAAGGTCCTGCGCCCGCGCCGGAACGGCCTCGTTGACCTTCTTCTTGGACTCTTTCTTGGAGAGTCCCTCCAGCACGCCGGTCGCCTCCAGTTCGCGCAGCACGACCTCGCTGGCGAGCGCCCGGCAGACGGAGGAAGCGGCGCCCCATGTGCCGGCAAAGGGGATGGCGCGCAGCTCCACCGGCCGCTCCCCGAACCCCAGGTCTGCAAGCGCCGCCGCGATCGCCGCCGCCGCCTGGCGCTCCTCTTGAGCCACGATCCCAGTCTCTGAGGCCGGCGCGGGGTGCGTCGTCCCAGTGGCGACCGGAGCGGCGGTCGTCGCTTCCTCGGCGTCACCAGCGCCGTTTGACATCGTTTGAAGGTTGCGGGGCTCGCTCATGGTAGTCGTCCTCGGCTGATCGCTGTCAACGCGTCGCATTGCTGATTGTCCACAGCACGACGCGCCGCCGGCAAC
>JALYMD010000383.1 GCA_030773875.1 Chloroflexota bacterium
CTGCACCTCAGGTGCGGCGCGTCATCGACCGCTCGATGCAAGGAGCGAATCCGCAGTCCGTCTCTCGCGGCCCTGGGTTAACCTCCACACCCTAACCAGTAGGAGCGAGCCATATATATCTTCCGACGAAGTTCTTCCGCGGGGGTTGGTTGCCACAATCGAGCGGCTGCAGGCGCTGCTTGACGCGGCCGCCACGGCGGCGACACGCGAGTGGCGGGGGCGATACCTGACGGAAGCGGTCTCCTTCCGCGGCGTCAAGATGGGTGACATCCGGCGGACCGTGCGTGCCTGGTGCGAGGATGAGAGGCTGGGAGAGCGGCTGAACATCGGACAGCAGAAGGGCTTGCCCTGCAGCTGCTCAAAGCGGACTACGCCGACGACAAACTGGCCGGCATCCTGATCTTGCAGGAGATCCTGCTGCCGACGGGCGCGCTGGAGTGGACCACCGGCGTGCCGCGATTCGCCCGGCTCTTTGA
Organism: Chloroflexota bacterium; assembly: GCA_030773875.1. The sequence goes on from JALYMD010000383.1 coordinate 477, forward strand.
CGAGGAGCATATCAGCGACTGGAACGTGTGCGACTGGTTCTGTGTCAAGGTGCTCGGTCCGCTGGTGGCCCAGCAAGGCCAGCCATGTGCCCGTGCCATCGTGGCGTGGCGCGAAGCGAACGGCCTGTGACGGCGCCGCGCGTCGGTGGTGGCGTTCGTCACGCTCGCTCCTGCTGGCGAGGGCAATTTCCCAGGGTTCACCACGCTGGTGCTAGACAACTGCGCCCACGTGCTCGAGAGCCCCGAGCGGTTCGCCCAAACGGGAGTGGGCTGGGTCCTGCGGGAATTCAGCCGCGCCGAACCGGACCGTCTGGCCGGCTTCATCGATGCCAAGGTGGGGCGCCTCTCGCGTGAAGCCTTGAAGAATGCGATCAAGCGTCTTCCGCCCGAGACGGCCAACTGCCTGCAGCAGGCGCAGCTGGAGCGGTCGGGTGCCGCTCGTCGGCCTCGCCACGGCTGAGGGGATCGAGGAGCAGGTCGCGCAGGGTTCGCAGACAGGCCGCTTGACGGCGGGGGCACGAACGAGGCAGCGGGCGCCATTCCCACCATCACTCGGCCAGGTCGCGGACGGCCTGGAACTCAGGCTCGCTACCGTTGCTGCACCCTCCTTTTCACCTCCCAAGATGCCGTGAACGAATCGTGCCCCGACGCCGTTTTCCCTCCGTATCCGCTGCCTGAGGAGCCGCGAGCACGGCCCGGTGCCATAAGGTAGGAAGGAACGCGCGATTAGGGGTTCTGGTTACGTGGTTTCCCCGATTCCGATCGTTCGCCCCACCCCTATTCTTGGGGCAGTGGTTGCAACCACACCGACCACTTTCTCACCGATCCCCACCAGGAGATGCGCACCATGTACCTCAACATCCTCAGCCCCGATGTCGCCAGGGCGCACGACCGGGACCTGCTTGCGGGGGCGGAGCAGGATCGCCAAGCGGCGATGGTTCGCCGGTCCCACGCCGGCGTCCCGACCCTCCGGGCCGCCGCTCGTCGGGTGCTCCATCCACGGTCCGCCGCGGCCTAGTAGCTGTTCGCACGTCCTTCTTCTTCCTTTCCGCGGCCCCAAGTTCCGGCTTGGGGCCATTCGCTGTTTGCGATGATCGGCCTCTCGGAGCAACAGGACATCGACAGCCGCCCGATCGGGCATCGGCCACGGCGTGACCGCCGACGTCGTGTGCGACTGGCCCCACCATGGCACGCTGGAGGGCAAGAAGGCCGGTGCATCCGATGTACCCATCTCCCTTGGCACCTTCGTCCGTCAGGAGGTGTGAGTGTTTGCGGACAGCGGTCCTTGTCGTTCAAAGCGTCCCTACCGAGCCTGAATGAGGCGTCTCAGTGACCTAGGGTTCGCGACGGGTTGTTCAGAAGCCGCTCGATCGCCGTCGCCACCCGCCGCCACGTGCCCTTTGACCGCTGGCGTTAGGGGTTTTTGCTCTAGCGATTCCCTGTGGCACCTGCTACCGTGGATCTACCTTGGACACGATGAAGCCCGGCGCGGTCCCGCAGTGGTCGCCGATGCGCTGGGTGGAGTGAGTGGCGAACCCGGCCGAGGCTCTTGTCGGCGTGGCCGGGTTTTGCGTGCTCGGCTGCCTTGCAAGTTGTTGCGGCCGCCGCACCGGCGGTCTCAGCGAGGACGCACGTGTCGAACGGCGGCGCCCGCGGCTCCAGCCAAGCCAGAGGGCCCCGTTCCGCCGGCCGGGTCCACGGTACGCCGAGATGCCCCATCCCCCCTTCGTCTCGGCAAACCGCCCCGGCATCGATGCGCGCGTTCTCGCCGGGACCGCTCGTGCGACGGCTGTGAGGACCTGCGTGGAGGACCGCAGCCGGGCACCGTAAATGAGTTGCGTTGCCAGCAGCGGAGCCTGAGATGGCGGTCGCGGTCGTGGCCACGTTCCCCGCCGTCATCCGCCGTGCTCTTTGATCGTGTCCCACGACTAGCAGGCGACGTCGCTTGTTACACAGACGCGGGCCAGTTGGGGTGACCACGGACTTGTTGCTCGGCGATGATCTTGAAGCCGCACCGCTAGTAGAAGGCCAAGTTGATCGCCTTTTTCGAGGTAGGCGACATCCCCCACCTCGTCCATGCGGGCTCAGAAGACCTCCATCAGGCAGGAGCCGGTGCCCTGACCTTGGAGGGGGGATGCCGCCACCGGTTCGACCTGCCAGTGGTCCTGGTCGGGATCGCGCTTCGCCCAGGTGCCCATCCAGCGCATCGTCCGCAGGGCAGTGGGGAGACCGCCCAGCATGAGTGCGGTGAGGCGAAGCTGTTGCCGGCGGCCAGGCCGGCATGCGCCGGGGGCATCATGTCGCAGGTGCCGACGGTGGTGCCGTCCGCATTGCGCGCGATCAGCATGTGTTGATCCCAGCGGAGTTCACGGATGGCGCCGCTGACCATCCGCTCGATCATCTAAAGCTGGACTTCTGGATCGGCTCCATAGGCGGCGACATGGGCGGGGCTGTCGCGCATGGCGCGACCAAGGGCGCCCACGACCGCATCAGCCTCGTGCGCGTGGAGGAGCCCAATCTGCCGCCCATGCAGCCGCGTCTCCGAGTCCTTCGTTTTTGCGGCGACCAAAGCTCGGTCCCTTTCGTTCCTAGATGTCGGGCGGCTCATTGGGCGCCGCCTGACGCAGGACCACGGTACGCATCCGGCGCGGTGGAAGTGCGACGAGATCACCACGCTCCTGTCGCCGCCACGTCGGTGGAGGATCCGAGGCGGTAGCTGCCCTAAGACGGTGCCTCCAGCCACACGGTGGGTGTTTTTCCCCTTCCTCAGCTTGAGGGTGGCGTGGGAAGATGCGTCCATGCATGTGTTGGACGAACGAAACGCGCCTCGGGACTCATCAGCGGTGCCAGTGCAGCAAGGGTGGCAGCGGGATGCGTCGTTGTCGGGATCACCTACGGGACCTGCGACGGCCGGGTTTGCAAGGAGTGGTAGCCTAGCGGCCGTTGTGAGAGGGTGACGAACCGACGTTGCCTCGCTCAGAGGAGGGTAGCGTGTTTGAGGTGTTGCCAATCCCGGTTCCCTGGTACGTGGTTGGGCCACTGCTGGGGCTGACCGTGGCGGGGCTCTACGCCGTGACCAACAAGCATCTCGGCATCAGCGGCGCCTATGTCCAGGTGGTCGACTTCTCGCGAGGACGCCCGGTTGAGACTTGGCGGCTCTGGTTCCTGGGCGGCACCGTCCTGGGGGCTGCGGCGGTCGCGATGTTGGGCGGCCACCCGCAGGCCGGATGGGGCTACGGGGCGCTCGGGGAGTATCTCTCCCTGCCCGCATTGGTCGCGACTCTCTTCGCCGGTGGCGTGCTGGTTGGCTTCGGGGCGCGCTGGGCTGGGGCTTGCACCTCCGGTCACGGACTCACCGGCTGCGCGACCCGTTCGCGGGGCAGCCTGGTCGCCGTCATGACCTTCATGGTCACGGCGGTGGCGGTGACGCTGCTCCTGCATGCGTTGACCGGGGGTGAGCTTTGACTCGCCTGTCTGCCGTCTGCGGTCTTTTCGGCGCGGCCTTTGGCTTTCTGTTCGCCGCGGCCGGCTTCAATCAGTACGACGTCATCCACCGGATGCTGCTGCTGAAGGACATCACGCCCTTCCTGGTCATGGGCTCGGCGATGGGGACCGCCTTGCCGATCCTCTGGCTGCTGGAGCGGCGGCGGTGGCGGACCCCCCTGGGGGGAAACCTGACGCTACGACGCTGGTCGGTCGAACCGAAGCACGTCTGGGGCGGGGTCATCTTCGGAACCGGTTGGGCGATCACCGGCGCCTGCCCCGGGACGGCCTCCACGACGCTCGGGGCCGGCAGCTTGATGGGCATGGTCCTGATTGCGGGAATGGTCGCCGGGATCGCGCTGCGCGATGCCGTCGCCGAGCGGCAGGTGGTCCCGACGTCCGAGCCCCTCGCGGAGCCGGCACGTTTCTAATCCGGCCGACGCTCGGGTCAACGCCAGCGGAAACCATCAGGCGGCTGCTCGTGGCGCAAACCTGTCGCAGCCGCCGTGACAGCGGCCCGGGACGCTTGCGCCGGGACCCGGCTGCTCCCTGTCGTATCGGCATGCCCTTCAGCGTTCATTTGCACAATGCGGCGCCCGCGCAAGTGGGCAGCGTCGTTCGCCCCAATGGGGGATCACGGCGCACCGTGGGTCGTTCATCCGGATGGCCGTTCCCGATCGGCACTGGGGCTGGTAGGAGCACGAGGACGAAGCGGTCGATGCAGTGCATCGCGCGAAGATGAGCACCGGCGCGAGGGTGACGAGCGGCAGGCCGATGAGCACGGCATCCAGGGTAACGCTCGAGGGCCCGACCTCCCTCTAACTCCTCTTCGGCGTCCCAGGTACGATTGTCGTCGCCTACGGATCTAGTACCTCGATCGTGACGCTGCATGGCCACCACCCCGCCCGCCGCGTCCAGGTGCCGCTGGACTGAGCCCGAGCCAGTGACCACGGGCCAGGTCGCACCATGTGGTTCTGTCTCAAGCCTCGAAGCCGTGTTGGATTGGTGCGCCGCACACCGCCCGGACAGGTCTACCGTGACGAAGCCCCTAGCCCGCCACCCGGGCGGCCTGCCCAAATCTGTATCTCTCCCCCGATTCCGCGTCTCTACTACGTAAATATACCGATGAGTTCCGCCGCTGCCGCATGGACAATAGGCTCAGTGGACCGGCCACCCTTCGCACCCGCCGATGGGAGGAAGTGCTCGCCATGACTGATGAGACCCTGCTGGTCACTCACGCTCGCATCCAGCACGCGGCCTTTGAGGCGGCCTACATGGACACGCCCCGCCCAGACCTCGCTTCCCGGGGCTTCGCAACCCTCGTCTTCGCGCACGCGGAACGACTTTGGGCTGAGCACCGGGTGGAGCAATGTGAGAGGAGAGCTGGTGCTCTCCACGGTGGCCCGAATCACAGCATCCGGGAACACCATGTCGGGGATGACCTCGTCTCGTGGACCACCGGGGAGCAGCGATGGGAGGTGCTCTCCTGATGACGAACGGCGCAGCTTGGAGGATCGGGAGATGTCTGATCTGGTGATGGATGATCCGGTGGTGGTGACCTCAATCCAGTTCGTGGCACTTGAGTTGGCGTGTCCCCGATGTGGGGCGCCGATCACAATAGCGGGACGGCTGGAATTGACCACCGACGAGGAGGGGGTCGGTCCGTGCTGTTCTTGCGAGCGGTGCGGGACGGCCACGTATCTGATCCTGCGTCCGTCGTAGGAAACCGGTAATCACGATGGAGGGGTGCAACCGGGGCTGACGAGCCCCGGTTCCATGGCGAGCCCAGACGCACGCGCCGAGCAACCTCCACGGGATGATGGTGTTCGGGACTGGGCGTGTGCAGTCTCGTCGTTGCCCCATGCACTCATCGGCTGGGTTGGCGACCAGGCTGAACGGATTCCACGTGCCCGGATAGTGCGAATGCGGCCGGCCCGTGTGAACGCTCGTCGCTGAGGCCGCCGCACACCCTCCCGTCCATGTCAGTCCTCCTTTGCGCGTCCCCCCGTTCCCCAGTCCCATGCTCCCCAAGTAGGTGCCCGGCGTCCGCTCCTCGTGGCTGTCGCTGCTGTGATGAGATGGACCGCGAGTCGGCTTGCGCGCCCACGCGGTTGCGGATCACCTCCCTCTTCGGTCATGCGGCGCCAGGCCATGGCCCGTCGCATGCAAGGAGAGCCGAGTCGGTGCTACCGGGGTCGGTGGGCCTAAGCTGGGGAGAGCGGAATGATGAGCGAACGCGAGCCGCAGACCGAGGATGAGCGCGACCCGGGGGTGTTCGGGGACGTGAACGACGGTGCGTTTGGGGAGCCGCAGGGCGAGACGGGCGTCACGAACTCCCGGGATTCCCAGGACGAAACCGGGCGGGGCCCCGAGAGTGATCGGTCCGACCGCGAGGGGGATCCGGGCAGCGCCGCCGAGTAGTTCGGACGCCAGGCAACGACTCTGACTCTGGTGGTTGAGGGAAGGTCGATGCACGGAACGAAATCCAGTGGATGATTCCCCGGTGGCGATGCTGCGTACCGGATCGATGTTGCCGACATCCTAGGTGATGGTGCTCTGGCGGGGGCCCGAAAACGGTCAGGAGAGCGGTACCGAGCAGGTGCGAGGCGCCATTGGGGCAAAGGTGACCGAGCGACTCAGGGCCCCCTTTAGGTCCAGGTATCGGTGACGGTGACGGGAACCGGAGTGGGCGAGAGCGGTGCGCCGCGTACTGGGAGGCTGAAGAGCCGCTGGGACGTGGTCGGCGGCGTGCGGCTCCACGCCCGGGTCTCCGTCGATCCGGTGCCGGCAGGATCACTGCCTGTCGTCCTGGTCCACGGGTTGGGCGTGTCGAGCGGCTACATGGTGCCGGCCGCGGAGCACCTGGCGCCCTTTTACCGCGCCTACGCGCCCGATCTACCTGGCTTCGGGCGCAGCGACAAGCCGCGACAGGTGCTTGATGTGGCCGAATTGGCGGGGGCACTGGCGGCCTGGATGGATGCGGTCGGACTGAAGCGGGCCGCGTTTCTCGGCAACTCGCTGGGCTGCCAGATTATCGCCGAGTTCGCAGTACGGCAACCGAGCCG
>JALYMD010000384.1 GCA_030773875.1 Chloroflexota bacterium
GCGGACGAGTCTCTCGTCGCCCGGATCAAGCGCCTGGGAGAGCAGGCAGGGGTGCCGATCGCGGATGTGTACCGGATGGACATGAGCCGCCAAACCCAGAAGGCCAACGCGTTTTTCACGGGTTTGGGCAACACGAAGCGGATCGTGCTTGGTGACACCATGATTGACCACTTCGCCCCGGAGGAGATCGACGGCGTTGTGGCGCACGAGTTGGGGCACCAGGTTCACGGGGACATCTGGAAGTTGATCGCGCTGGGGGGAGCCTATGGCTTTGGAGGTGCCTACGCGGTCCACCGGCTTGCGCCCCCGATCATCGCCCGCACGGGGCATCGGACGGGGATCCGGGGGATTGGCGACGAAGCTTCATTGCCGCTTATCGGCTTGGTGACGACGCTGGTCGCGTTCGCCGCCGCGCCGATTCAGGCCGCGATCAGCCGTGCCATCGAGCGGCGGACCGACCGTTTCGCGATGGAGCTGACTGGGTCGGGGCGCTCTTACGCCGCCACGATGCGGCGCTTGGCGGCCCAGAATCTGGCGGACCCCGACCCGCCAGGTCTCGTCGTCTTCTTCCTGGGAAGTCACCCGCCGATTGCAAAGCGCATCGCCGCAGCCGAGGCGTTCACGCCCGCCGGGGAAGGGTAGAAATTGATTTGCGGTTGGCTGTCCGCAGCCGGAAGATTGCGGTAAACTCCTCTTCTCGATTGGTCGTCCTGGACGCGACACGCTTTCCTCCAACGGTTTGCGTCAATCCTCGCTATTGCCCGGCCGTGCTGGGTGGTCTCCTGCTGTGCTAATCGGGGCAGGGGGGCGAGGTCTTGCCGACACGCGATGGAACGTCGATCTCGGGAAGGATCGGCGGAGAGGCGGGCCAGCCGGGCGGCCGATGTGAGCAATCACATCAGGTGCGCGGGACGGGAAAGGGGAATGGTGTAGCCCGTTCGGTTCAGCATCCGCAGGTCACGGCCATCGAGCAACGGCAATGCCTGGTAGCAATCCGTTTCGGGCGCTGTCAGCACGACTAACGCTGCACTGAGGAAGGTGGGACGCGCCGCTGGAAGGGCGTCGCGAGCAAGGGGAACAGCTTCAGGCAGAGCGTCGGGTGGGGGATGATGACTGACCTTCTCGTGAAGTGGGCATGGCGTGGAGCCGAAGACGTGCCGATCCAGATCCGACAGGATGGCGGAGGGGGGCTGGTGGGGAGCTTCTCCGGCGGCAAGGCCGACGTAGAGTCGTTCGTCTGGCGGCAGGGTCGGGCGGAGGTGACGCTCCAGCGAGACGGCAAGGAGTGGAGCGTTGTCTACACGTCCGTGGGACGACTTCTCGGACCGCGCCAGGTCATCTATGCGCAGAAACACCGGCGGGCCACGCATGCAGCTTGGGACGTCATGGCGCGAGTGATCAGGGCATCGCGCGATGAGGAGGAAGGCTTGCGGGTCGCGCGCAGCGCAGCCCAGTGGATGCGCTCTGCCAACATACCCGACGAGACGGACGACTAACCCCGTTCTATGTCAGGCGGCCACGAGGCGGGGAGCAACACCGTCTCGCCACCGTTGGTCACATCGGGAACAGATCAGGTGGTAACCCATCCCGGGTCCGGCGACGTCGCGACAGCGGGAGTCGGGCTGATATGAGTGAACAGGGCCCCTCCGCCTTTCAAGGAGGGGTCCTGGGGAGTTAGGGTGCTTTGCCGGAGTTGCCCGAGGTGGAGACGATCCGCCGGATCGTTGAACGAACGTTGGTCGGCCGGGCGATCGAAGAGGTCGACCTCCGCTTGCCGAAGCTGCTACGCACGTCGCCGCTGCCGACCCTCAATTCACTCCTCAGTCAGCAAGTGCTTGCGGCGAGGCGGCGGGCAAAGGTCCTGGTGATTGACTGCTCCGGTAGTCTCAGCCTGATGATGCATTTCAAGCTGGCAGGGCAGTTTTCGGTCCACACGGCGGAGGGCGTTCGCCATACCGCCGGTCACCCCGTCCCGGATCCCTCAGGGCCGTACCCCCATCGCACCACCCACCTCATTCTAGCGCTCACCGGCGGCGTTACTGCCTACCTGAGCGATGTCCGACAGTTCGGTTGGCTGCGGCTGCTCCCGACGCCCGACGTCGAAACGGCCCTTGATGCGTTTCGCTTTGGCCCGGAAGCGGTGGGCAGAGACTCGATCGGTCGTGAGGATCTTGCTGCCCGCCTGGCTCGCCGGCGCATCCCCGTGAAGCTCGCTCTATTGGATCAGGGCGTACTGGCGGGGCTTGGCAATATCTACGTCGACGAGGCACTGCACCGCGCAGGTCTCCATCCCGAGCGTCCGGCCAACAGCTTGGCCAATGAGGAGTTGGACCGTCTGCATGCGGCCATCCC
>JALYMD010000385.1 GCA_030773875.1 Chloroflexota bacterium
GCTCACGCCCGGTGCCCTCTCTTCACGTGCACGAGGGTTGGGGTGTTACCGTCGGGACACGGCAGTTCCGGGGCGTGGCCATGCACCGGCGCGTTCGTTCGATTAGTCGGCGGTTGCGGGGCGGGGAAGGCCCTCCAGGCGCTGGCCGACGCGGACCAGAACCGATCCGATCGTCCACCGGAGCCCGGTTCTTGGCGCGGCGTGCGCTGGTGCAGCAGGAGCCGCCGTCCCGGCCTGGCGCCGTGCTCGCGCCGCCTGCAGCTCCAGGGCCAGCTCCTCGTCGTGGGCAGAGTCCGCGACCCAACGAACTCCCCAGACCGCGAGATCTTGCTCCTCGGTGCGCAAGCCATCCCGGCTGTCGGGGACAAGGGCAGCCATGCTGGCACCCAACCGAGCCAAGGCCCCCGCAGAAGCGCGCGTTCCGGTGGCTGGAGCGGGGCGTGCCGCAGCGGCACGACGGTTGGCTGCTGCTTCAGCGAGATGGTCCTGGACTTGGAGGAGGCGGGCGTCGCAGGTGGGATCGGAGATCGGGAGCATGGGAGCCTCCTTGTGCGCGTCGTTCGCTCGTTCGGCTGCGGGAGCGAGGGACCGTTCACCTCGGTAGGACCATTACAGCGGCTTGGGCTTCAGGCGGCAGTCGAGGGGGATGCACCTCTGCTGTCAATTCGTCGACACCTGCGTGATAGGCAGTTGGCGTAGTGCGCTGACAAGGCTTCGACCCGGAGGGCGGACGCGCTAACCGATCCGCTATTCGCAGCGGTGGGTGATGACATTGGACCCTGTAATTTCCACTTCACTAGTTCCGACTGATGCCACCATCATGTGACTCAACATCGGCTCCCACATCGGTAGATCTGCGTATTTGATGGTTGAAAACCCTTGTCTTTGTACGTAGACGACGAACACCTGTGACCGGGGAGGAGGAGCGCGTGCCGTGATGATGGTTTTCCATTCCGGGGATCAGGCGCTCCGCAGCATCGTCACCGTCGGCGTTGGTGTCAGGACTCAGACGCGGTAGCTGGCGGCGCTCCGGTGTGGCCCGGTTGCTTAGGAGGGTGAGTTTCGCTGGCCGGGAGGCGTGACGATTCCGTAATTGTTTCGCCGCACACGCGCCACACTTCGCCCCTAGTCTCTCTTCTCAGGCCGGTGGGGTGGCCGCCGGAGCCGCACTTACAACCAGAAGGAGACGCAGGTCGATGTTCAGCGCGGTGGAGCGGATGTCAGGGATGAAGCGATGGGTCGTAGCGGTCGCAGGAGCGGTGGCGCTCACCGCAGCGGTGGCTGGGCCGGCCGCCGCCCACGACTGCATTAATGCCAACAAGCCTGCGGGCGCCGGTTCGGTCGGAACGGTCAACGTTGGGGACGGAAGCTTCACACCGAGCGGACAGCGGGGCGGGGGATTCGTCACAATCACCGACGGCACCGAAGCGGGCACGGCAGAGGTCTTCATCCACAACAGCCTGCCCGATGGGGCGCGCAATGCCGGGCCTGGGGACAACATGTGTGACGGCATCGGCATCGACGACGGGCCGAGCTGCTTTCCAGAGTGGCCGGTGGAGTAACGAGAAGCGGACGAGGATGCCGTCGCAGTGTCGGAGCCGGCACGCCGGCACTCGCCTACTCCGACGCGCATGAGACACAAGATGGGCCCGGGTCAGCGACCCGGGCCCATTCTTCGCTCTGACGTGAGTCGGGATGCGCGTTACGCTCCCGGGGTCGCCTCCGGGCTGGCGAGTGGTGTCGCCCCGTCGCCCTCGACGGTGAAGGGCTGGATCATGCCCTGCATCAGCGCAGGCATGCCGGTCTCCGGGTCGATGACCCACGATGTGGCCAGGTAGTGACCAGGTTCGAAGTCGAACTCCTCCCAAATCGTCCGCTCTGGCGAGAGGATCGCCGCGTACCCGACCCAGGTGAACTGGTCAAAGGAGAGCCCGCCCAGGGTTGGAGTCCCCGACATCATCCCCATCAACATCTGCTGGAACTGCTCTGCTGTGACGGGGCCCGGACTTTTCCAGAAGACCACCTGGCGGGGCTGCTCGCCGACGTTAGTCATACGGAATCCGGTTGATCCCTTCGTCTTCCGTGGCCGGCCGCTCGTGCTTAGCCCCGGAGGGGCTTCTTGGGGTGAGCCCGGGGATTCATTCCCGGGCAGGGAGGGCGCCAGCGCCGGAGGGAA
>JALYMD010000386.1 GCA_030773875.1 Chloroflexota bacterium
GACCAGAGCGACGAACTCCCCTTCCTCCACCCCAAGATCGACTCCGCGCAGCGCCTCGATGGGCTCGCCGCGCCTGCTGGGGTGCTTCTTCCTGACGCTGTCAATGTCGATTGCAAGCCGCGTCACATGGAGGCTCCAGGCCGCCGCGCATCGCCGGAATCGGGCGTGAAGTGCCTCCGGCGATGTTCTCCCTCGCACAGAAGGCGGAGGGCGTCACAGCCCCCCAACGGGGAGCATCCCGCCGCCGGCCGTCCCCGGAAGGCTATACTCGCGGAATCAACATCGAGCGTGCAAGACGGGCAGGGATCGGGACGAGCGTGGTTGGACAGGTGCGGGAAGGGCTGCGGAGCCCGGTCTACCGGGGGGCGCTGTTGCTCGCGGTGGCAACGGCGGCCTTTGGGGCGGCACTGAACGGGCAGCAAACCGTCGTCACCAACTACTTCGAGCACGAGCTGGGACTGAGAGGGGCGCAGTTCGGCTACATCACCGCGATCCGCGAGGTGCCCGGCTTCCTCCAGATCTTCCTCACGGCGCTCTTCTACCGCCTCTCGCTCCCCAAGCTCACCGCGGGCGCCCTGCTGGTCCTCGCCCTCGGGTACGGCTTCTTCGGGCTGTCTGATTCGTTCTGGACCGTCGTGCCGTGGGTGGTGGTCAGCTCCATGGGCTACCACACCTTTCTCCAGACCCAGTACGCGCTCGGGTTGAGCCTGACCAACGAGGGCCGCTCCGGCCGCATTCTGGGCCGCCTCTCGGCGATCTCCAACGGTGGGGCCCTACTGGCGATGGCCGCCGTCTTCCTTGCGTTCCATTACGACTGGGCCTCCTACCGCGCCACCTTCGTGGCCTGCGGCCTCCTGGCCCTGATGGCCGCCGTGGCGATTGTGCGGTTTCCTCACCTGCACAACGGCGAGGTCCAAGCGCAAGCGGCGGCCCGGGAGCCCATCGTGCTCCGGCGCGACTACCGCTTCTACTATGGCCTCAGCGTCCTGGATGGGGCGCGGCAGCAGATCTTCTTCTCATTTGGGCTCTGGGTCCTGGTCCACCGCTTTGGCCTTGAGGTGCCGGCGATCTCGACGATCCTGGTCGCGGTGACCACCTTGAGCATGGTCGCGGGACCGATCATTGGGCGCCTCATCGACCGGCATGGGGAGCGCCAGATGTTGGCGGCGGTGAACATTGCCTACGTCGTCGCGCTGATCGGCTACGCCCTGGTCGATCACGTGGCCGTGGCGGTTCTCTGCTATGTCGTCTACTCGTTCATTTTTCCGCTCTCCGCGATGGGGGCCGCCATCTACCTGCGCAAGATCGCCCCGTCCGCCGACATCGCGCCGTCCCTGGCGATGGGCCTGACGATGCAGCACGCGGCGGCCGTGGCGGTGCCGATTGCGACCGGGTTCGTCCTCAACTTCGTCGGGTACCAGATCCCGTTCCTGATCGCGAGCGGCTTCGCTTGCCTGACGTTCCTGGTCACCCGCCGCCTCGACCCCGCAAGCCAAAAGACCGAGCGCCGCCTCCGCGAAGAGGCGGCCCAGGCGGCCGCCTCTCCCGCTCCGACCGTGCCGCCGCCCGTGACCGGCGCGCCGCTGGAGCAGAGACCGGCCGGCCTGGTCGGAGACGCGACCGCGGCGACCCGCTAGATGGCCGGGCAGGAACGCGAGTCGGCAGAAACCGGGGCGTTGACGGGCCGGTGCCAGGACCTCGTCGGGCGGTGGAAAGGCGGGCGATGAGCAGCGTGGCGGGACAGACAGAAGCTCGAGCGAGCCGCCTGGAGATCCTCCGCAACCGGCCGCTGGCGACGCTGATGCTCGGCCATTTCACCATCGACATGTATGCCGGGCTCCTGCCGGTTCTCTACCCACTTCTGACGCGCCGCTTCGACTTGGACCTCGGCACGGTCGGCCTCGTCTCCCTCGCCTACACGGGGGTCGCGTCCTTCTCGCAGCCGCTCTTCGGCTGGATCGCGGACCGGTACGGTACCCGCTTCACAGGGCTCACCCTGGCCTGGACGGCCGTTACCTTCGCAACCATTGGCTTCGCGCCTACCTTTCCCGTCCTGTTGCTTCTGGCGGCCCTGGCGGGACTCGGATCGGGCGCCTTCCACCCCCTCGGCGCCGTCAACGCCAGCGTGGTGATCCCGGAAGGGCAGCGCAACACCGGAATGTCGGTCTACGTGACCGGCGGTACCCTCGGCGTGGCCCTTGGGCCGCTGGTTGGGGCCATCCTGTTCAGCGTCTTCGGCGTCCGTGGCACCGCGCTGATGTTCTTGCCGGGCGCCGGGATCGCCCTCTGGTTGCTAGCGGAGATGCGCCAGATCTCGCTCCGCCTGCCATCCCGAGCCGTGGGACGCGGAGCGGCACCGGCCCCGCCGATCCCGTTCGGGCCGTTGGCGGTCGTGGTCGGCGTGATGATGGCGCGGATGTGGACCATCTTCGGCATCCAGGCGTTCATCCCCACCTGGTACGAGACCCTCGGATACGGCCCGTCCTTCTACGGGCCGCTCGCGACCACCGTCATCTTGGCCAGCGCGGTCGGCTCGATCGGATCCGGGACGCTTGCCGATCGCTTTGGGCGCCGGACGGTACTCCTCGGTTCGACGGTCCTGACGGTCCCGATCGTGCTGCTGTTTGCCGCCTTTACCGGCCCGATCGCGTTCGTGACGGGCGCGTTGATCGGGTTGCTCGCCGCTTCCACCGGCCCGCTCCTTCTGGTGATGGCCCAGCAACTGATGCGAGGCCGGGCGGGGATGGCTTCGGGACTGATCCTGGGCCTGGGGTTTGTCACCGGGGCGATCGGCGTGCCGGCAATGGGCGCCCTAGCCGACGCAACCAGCATCGAGACGGCAATGCAGGCCCAGACCCTTGTCGTCCTCGCCTCCCTCGGCCTCGTCTGGCTGCTGCCAACGGAGGATCGCGTCCGGACCCTGGCCGCGGAACCGCGCCCGACCCCTACCTCCGTCACGCCGGCCCCATCGCGCGGCGGCGATTAGGTCCCATCCGCGAGACCACCGGAGCCCCGGCCCCAGGTGCTAAACCGAGCGGGTCTGCAGACCCGGTGGACGGCTCACTCGGCCCGCTCCCAGACCAGGCGGTTGACCGTCTCTCCCCCGATCCGCAGCGGACGTGTCGTGATCGTCAACTCGTCCCCCGCCACCTCGACGAACCGCACCTGCTCGCTCCCGACCCAGTTGGGGAAGAGGCTCAGCTCGACGCGGTGGACCACCGTCCCGTCCCGGACCTCGTAGCGACCGCAATAGCTGACGTAGCCCTCGACGGCCGCGGCCCGCTCCTCGGACGTTCCGCCGAGCAGGTCGTCGCCCGCGAACGCCGCTCGGCGCGCCCGCATCATGACCACGGACATGTGGCCGTCCGGCGTGTAGATCAGGTACCCGACGGCGTCCGGGCCGAGCGGGTAGGCGACGTGGCCGTCCGCGGTGCGGGTCTCCCACAGCTTCAGGCGCCAGGTCCCGACCACGGATCCCGCCATCGCTGCATACCTCCACGTCGGCCGAGCCCCCGCGGCGCCACGGCCCGTGGCGGCATCTGCCTATGGTAGCGCCTCCCCGGAGGAGGGGTGCGTGTACCAACCGGGTCTGCAGACACGCCCTAAACCAAGCAGCCCTGGATCCGACGGCAGCGGAGCCAACGCAGGCTGACGTCATAACTCGGCGCGTCTTCTCGCGCAGATTCCCCCGCCCCGCGGTGCCGGCGAAACCAGAGCGCCGGCCATCGTTCTGATGTCCCAACAGGACCGATATCTCCCGGTGGAGACATCCAGGCGGGGGTCATTGCGGCACCAGCAGCAAGCGATTCGGGCAGGCCCTGTCGACCGGCACCGTGACCAAATCGTGACGCCGCAGCCGTATTCCCGTCACACCAGCACCCTATCTTAGTGGTGCGCGAGGGACACGGGTCCTTCCAGCGAGCACCAGGAGGCAGCGCCATGTACCCCAACGTTCTCGCCACCGACGTCGCCACGGCGCGCTACCGGGACCTGCTCGCCGACGCGCAGCGCCAGCGCCGTGCCTACCTCACCAGTCGCGGCCGATCCGTCGAAATGACCGTCCGAGCGGCCGCCCGCCGCGTGCTTCAGCTCCGGGTGATCCGAGAGATCTCGGAGCCGGCCGCTGCCTAACTCTGATCACCTTTCCCGATCTCTTCTCCTCCTCCCTCTCCCTTCTCCTCTCTGCGAACGGCCCCGGGC
>JALYMD010000387.1 GCA_030773875.1 Chloroflexota bacterium
GACCCGGACCAAAACCGGGAAGCGAAACGCCCGCTGGACGACGCCGATAGCCCATCATACCGCAGGTTCTGCACCACGGTTCACACCAGGAGCGTCGCCGGCTCACGGAATCCTTGGCGTTCCTCTGGATCCCACTGCTTGGCTTCCCACCCGCTTGATCTCGGCAATGGCGGCATCAAGCTGTGCAGTGCCGTCGGCAAACCTTGGGACTGCCGCTGCCACGCGGTCCCAATCCAATCGAAGAAACCCTTGCTGTGCTTCCCGCATCGCCACCAGCGCATCCCCTGCCCCTGCCCGGTAGGCAGCGGCCACGGCAGTAAACCGTGCTGGCGTGCCCAGGTCGTCCGCGTACCTGTTGATCTCCCGGACAAGCGTTCTGACCCGTTCTCCACGGGCGCGGATGTCCACAAGGTTCCGGCTCTTTGATGCGGCAGCGTCACCCAAAGCATGCGTTTGTGCGGACAGCTCACGCAGACGCGGTGCGACGAAGTCGTAGTAGGCGCGCTCGTCATCGGTGAGTTCGGGAACGCTCGGTGGAGGCGTACCAGGATCGACCGAGGTGATCAGGAAGCCCTGGAGCGTGGGATACGCGGCCGACAATAGGGCAATGCAGACCAGTGCCACGGCGCCCAGAAGGGCTACGTGACGTGTCGGAAGTCCGACGATAGATCGTGGAGCGGCAGACCAGCGACGCATAGCCACTCCATGATACGCCGGCACGACCGTGGGATTACGCAAGGAGGCTGTGATGGCCGGAGCGAGACCGGCGGCGTCGCTACGCCGACCGCCACTCGAGGGGAGGGCGCCTCGGAACGCGGCTTGCGAGCCGTGTTTAGCACCTCTTATGCTCCTGGCTCACAGTCTTGGTCAGGGGCGCAAAGCGCGGTGAGCCGGTGCGGGGCTCACCGGCACGAGCTGGAGGAGTCAGCGTGGTACATGAGTTTGGAACGGCGGCTGTCGCGCCACCATCAAGCATCCTCATCG
The DNA here is from genome assembly GCA_030773875.1 of Chloroflexota bacterium. The sequence goes on from JALYMD010000387.1 coordinate 985, forward strand.
AGCATCTGTCCCCGGAGCTGGACTGCGGCCGGTACCCGGTTAAGCGGGAGGTCGGGGACGTCCTCCGCGTCGAGGCGGACATCTTCAAGGAAGGTCATGATCGAATTGCCGCCGTCGTTCGGTACCGTCGATGGAACGACAGCGACTGGCTCGAAGCCGACATGCACCATGTCGACAACGACCGATGGGCGGGATCTTTCCTGCTACCCGAAAACACGCGCTACTGCTACACCGTGCAGGCATTTCCGGACGTCTTCGGAACTTGGCGCGAAGGGTTAGAGAAGAAGGCCGCCGCTGGCCAGGATGTCGGGAGCGAGCTTCAAGAGGGTCTGGAGATCATCGCCGAGGCCATGCAGCGCGCGGACGAGGACGACCGGATCCTGTTCCAACGGGTGACAGAGGCCGTCGACCAGGCGACTACCCAGGCGGTCGCCGTACGGCAGATGCTCGGGGACGAGCTGGACGCGGCCATGCGGCGGAATCGGTCCCGGGCTGGGGCCGCGACCTATGCCTCAGAGCTATCGGTAGTGGTGGATCGCGTACGAGCGCGGTACGCAGCTTGGTATGAGTTGTTCCCGCGCTCAGCCGGTCGCGTGCCGGGACAGAGCGGCACGTTCGCGGACGCGGCGGCACGCCTACCAGCGATTGCGGCGATGGGCTTCGATGTCGTCTACTTCCCGCCGATTCACCCCATCGGCCGGATCAACCGCAAAGGACCGAATAACACCCTGGTCGCCGGTCCGGATGATCCGGGCAGTCCCTATGCCATCGGCAACGAGACCGGCGGTCATGACGCCATCGAACCATCCCTCGGAACGTTGAACGACTTCCGCGCCTTCGTCGAGGCGGCTCGTGGGTTGGGGATGGACGTCGCCCTGGACTTCGCTATCCAATGCGCGCCGGACCATCCCTGGGTGAAGGACCATCCCGACTGGTTCTACGTGCGACCCGACGGGACGATCAAGTACGCGGAGAACCCGCCGAAGAAATATGAGGATATCTATCCGATCAATTTCCAAAGCGCCGACTGGCGCAACCTCTGGGAGGAACTGAAGCGCATCGTGCTCTTCTGGGTCGACCAGGGAGTGACCACGTTCCGGGTGGACAACCCGCACACCAAGCCAACCGTGTTCTGGGAGTGGCTCATTGCAGAGGTGCAGCAGTCCCACCCAGAGACCGTCTTTCTATCGGAGGCGTTCACCCGCCCGAAGGTGATGAAGGCCCTCGCAAAGGCTGGCTTTACGCAGTCCTACACCTATTTCACGTGGCGCAACTTCAAACGGGAGATCACCGAGTACCTGACCGAACTCACCCAATCCGAAATGGCGGAGTATTTCCGCGGCAACTTCTTCACCAATACCCCGGACATCTTGCCCGTCATCCTCCAGGAAGGGGGCCGTCCGGCCTTCAAGTTGCGCCTCGCCTTGGCCACCACACTCTCCTCCGTCTACGGTATCTACAGCGGCTACGAGCTCTGCGAGGCGACCCCAGTTCCAGGCAAAGAGGAATACCTCAACTCCGAAAAATACGAGTACAAAGTCTGGGACTGGGACCGGCCTGGCAACATCATCGACTATGTCACCGCCCTCAACCGCATGCGGCGGGAACACCCGGCGCTGCACGAATATGACAACTTGCGCTTCTACACCGCGGACGACGACAACGTCATCTGCTACGGCAAGGCCACGGCCGATCACTCCGACATCGTCGTTGGTGTGGTGAACCTGGATCCGTTCCAGCCACACGAGTCGGCGATCCATCTGCCGGTCGAGGAATTCGGCATCAAACCGGACGAGCAGTACCGGGCCACCGACCTCCTGTCGGGGGAAACATTCATTTGGACCGGTGGCACCCAACACCTACGGCTTGATCCGCACGATGAGCCAGCGCGATTCTTCTCGCTGCAGCGGTGGGCCCGGGTGGACTACGCTGAGCCGTGTTTTTGACTGGGGGACTGACCTCCGGTGCGACGCTATACGGTGGCAGAAATGCCAGAAATGAGATTGAGGCTCGTGGTCTTGTCGGCGCTGACGAGATCACCCGAAACAGATTTCGAGAGGCTTCTGCATCACGAAGCACTCTGTAGATCCTAGATCCCGGGCCGTATTCGCCTGGGCGATTCCAGAGTTACTTCAGTCGGCCGATCTCGGTCGCGCGAACGAGACATTGAAGGGGGAAACCAACCGGCCATGCTGAACCGCGATGAATTGTGGTTCAAGGACGCAATCTTCTACGAAGCGCCCGTGAAGTCATTTGCTGACTCAAGTGGGGACGGGATGGGCGACTTTCGGGGCATGATCGACAAACTCGATCACATCAGGGACCTTGGGGTGGACTGTATCTGGCTGCTGCCAATGTACCCCTCACCCGGCAATGACGACGGTTACGACATCTCCGATTTCCTCTCAATTCATCTCGACTACGGGACGGTAGACGACTTCCGCGAGTTCCTTGACGCCGCCCATGCTAAGGGACTCCGTGTCGTGGCCGACCTGGTGATGAATCACACCTCGGACCAGCACCCTTGGTTCCAGGAGGCCCGCTCTAATCCCGACTCACCGAAACACGACTACTACGTCTGGAGCGACGACGCCGACAAATACCGCGAGGCGCGGATCATCTTTACCGATACCGAAGTCTCCAACTGGTCGTACGACCTCGTGGCAAAAAAACTCTACTGGCATCGCTTCTTCAGCCATCAACCAGACCTCAACTACGACAACCCTGCGGTCTGGCAGGAGATGTTCGAGGTCGTCCGCTTCTGGTTGAATCTCGGTCTCGACGGGTTCCGCTGCGACGCGGTGCCGTACCTCTACGAGAGGGAGGGCACTAATTGCGAGAACTTGCCCGAGACCCACGGCTTTCTCAGGGCACTACGCCGGATGGTGGACACCGAGTTCCCCGGGACCGTCCTTCTCGCTGAGGCGAATCAGTGGCCGTCAGACGTGGTCCAGTACTTCGGCACCGAAGAGGAGCCCGAGTTCCACATGGCCTTCCACTTCCCGCTGATGCCGCGCATGTTCATGGCGATGCGGCGGGAGATCCGCACGCCGATTGTCGAGATCATGCAGGGGACTCCGGACATTCCACCCGGCTGCCAATGGGCCATCTTCCTTCGGAACCACGACGAACTGACGTTGGAGATGGTCACCGACGTCGAGCGGGACTACATGTACTACGAGTATGCCAAGGAGCCACGGATGCGGATCAACCTTGGCATCCGCCGCCGGCTCGCACCGTTGCTCGACAACGGACGACGCCAGATCGAGATGATGAACTCCCTTCTGCTCTCGATGCCGGGGACCCCCGTCATCTACTACGGTGATGAAATCGGCATGGGGGACAACATCTACCTCGGAGACCGGAATGGCGTTCGCACGCCGATGCAGTGGAACGGAGACCGCAATGGCGGTTTCTCCCGTGCCGATTGGGCGCGCCTCTATTCCCCGATCATCATGGACCCGGTCTACGGATACCAGGCCGTCAATGTCGAGGCCCAGACTCGAACTCCCACCTCTCTCCTCAATTGGATGAAGCGGATGATCGCCGTCCGCAAACGCTACAAAGCTTTTAGCCGTGGCAGCTTGGAGTTCCTTCACCCCGAGAACCTGAAAATTCTTCCCTACGTGCGCCGGACGGAGAACGAAACCCTTCTCTGCGTCGTCAACCTCTCGCGGTTTGTGCAATACGCCGAGCTGGACCTTTCGGCCTTCCGCGGATGGCAGCCGGTCGAGTTGATCGGCGAGAACCGGTTTCCCCTCATCGGGGATCTGCCCTATTTCCTGACGCTTGGTCCTCACGCCTTCTACTGGTTCCGTCTCGAGCCACCCGTAGAGGAGACGGCGTGACGTTCTCACATTCGTCGCCGGCTACGCGCTCGCGGTCGGCCGTCTCTCTCGAAACGGACGGCGTCGCAACCCTCATCCGGGACTCCGCGGCCGGCTGGCTCGGTGATTTTTTGCCCCGACGACGCTGGTTCGGTGACAAGACCCGACGCCTGGCTGGGATTACGGTCGAGGATCTAGCGGTTGATGAGGCAGGTGACGAGTACCACGTCTTTCTGATCGCTGCTGTCTCATTTGACCACGGCCCGCTCAGCCGCTACTTCGTTCCGTTGGCCTTGTTGCCGCCCACTGCCAGCCCGACGCCTGCAGGGACGGTCGTGACGAGCGTAACGACGCCATCGGGCGAGTACCGAGTAGTGGATGCGTTCGCCTCGGAGACGTTTCGGCGCCAACTCATCAATGATGTCTCGGCTGAGACCTCAGTGGCGATGGGTCACGGCACGTTGACGTGGAGATCAATATCTCAGGCGTTCATCAAGCAGGGCACCGACTCGAATCATAGCGTCGAAGACTCGCGGGTCCTGGACGCCGAGCAGAGCAACACATCGGTTGTCTATGGCAACCGGCTGTTCCTCAAGGTATTCCGCAAACTCCAACCCGGAATCAATCCGGATTTCGAAATCGGCCGCTTCCTGACGATGCACACGTCGTTCCGTCATTTCCCGACACTGCTAGGGGAACTGCTGTACCAGTCGGCGGATGGTGCGTCGACCGCATTGGGCATGGTCCAAACCTTCAGCCCGAGCCTGGGGGACGCGTGGTCGATCACCCTTCAGCGGCTCCAAGAAGCCATTGTCTCAGCAGGAGACAATGGCTCTACCACGGAGCAAGGCGACAACCGCAGCGCACTGGTGGAAGCCGCGCGACTGCTCGGTCAGCGGACAGGAGAGCTCCACGCCGCCCTAGCAAGCGTCCATACCGACGAGGCCTTCGCTCCAGAACCTATTACCGATGCCGATATTGAGCACTGGTCTTCCGCGCTCCGCACCGACCTCGACCGCGTCCTGAAGGAACTAGGAAGCCACACCGGGCACCTGCCACCTTCAGTTGTCGATCGGCTGGCGGCGGGCGATGTCGCAGGGTCAGTTGAGCCACGAATCCAGGGATTCAATGCCCTTATCGGCCTGGAGAAGACACGGGTCCACGGGGATTATCACCTCAGTCAGGTGCTTTGGACCCCGTCGGGTGATTTCGTGATCCTTGACTTTGAGGGTGAGCCGGCGCGACCCCTTGAGGAGCGGCGACGAAAAACGTCACCACTTAAGGACGTGGCGGGGATGCTTCGCTCGTTCGCCTACGCTGGGGCCGCTACCCGTCTCGCGAATCCCGGTGCCTTTCCCGCTGCGGAAGCGGTCACACGGCGCTGGGAAGGGCAGGCACGCGTTGCATTTCTCGCAGGGTATTCGGAAGAGACGGTGTCCCGAGGAGCAACCTTCGTTCCTTCCGACCAGGATCGCTTGGCCGAGGCCCTCGGCGCGTGGGAACTCGACAAGGTTGTTTATGAGGTTCATTACGAACTCAACAACCGGCCAGATTGGCTCCATTTGCCGTTGGAGGCGCTGCGCCACCCCCGGCCACTATAGCGCCGGTCCAAACACACCGTTCGCATCTGCGCAATGTCTAGCAACTTTGGGTCACCGTTAGGATAGGGCCAGGCCCCCGCCTGAGGCCCACCGTCGAGTGCCTTCGGCGAAAGTGATCTCGGATCCAGGAGCAGTTCTGAGTTACGTAGCTGAGGCCGCTGCCGGCATAGCGGCAGCACTGCCCTGACGCGCGGCAAAGACGCGGTAATCAACGGCGGGGAAGGGGTTATCGCGCTCCGCGAGGCTCGCAAGGAACTGCTGGCCCTGCTGATCCAGGGGTCCTCCTTGTTCCGCTAAATCGGCGAGTTGATTGAATCGCTCCAGGTGCTCGGTGAAGCGCTGAGCCGCGTACTCCTTGGCTTGGCCGGTGGTGACCAGGAATGGCCAGTCGCTGCTTTGCAAGAGCAGCAGCTCCCGCCCGGCCTGATCTAGCACCCTCCG
>JALYMD010000388.1 GCA_030773875.1 Chloroflexota bacterium
GGTAAGCCGGAGCCCCGCCGTCATCGACCAAAGTCCCGAACGCGGGTGTTTCTTGGAGCAGTGGGAGGAGGTGGGCAAGGGTCACAGACGGTGGTCTCCGACGAAGGGCGGGTACCGGTCGGGCTCCAGATCGAGTGCCCGTGCACCGCACGGGCACGGAAGACAGAGGTGGGGGCGGCGCTAAGCGCCAACGGCAAAAGCGGGCCGGCCGTCCTGGCCCGCCCGTATCACCCTTCGAGTCTAGCAGGCGATCATGGTTGCGCGGCCGCTGCTGGCGCGCAAAGATAACGCGGCACTGAGAGCATGAACGAGGCAAGGACTACGCGCCGGAGGGCCCGGATGGGAGGTCGGTGGGTGCTGGCCACGCTGGCGGCGGTGTCCGGCGTGGGTGCGGCGTTCTTCGGCTGGATTGAATGGGATCAGCGGAACGCGCCGCCGATCGTGATCGAGGACCCGCGAGCGGACGCCACGATCGTTGTTGCCGTCGAAGGTGCGGTGGCGACTCCCGGCGTCTATGTACTCTCCGCTGACGCTCGCGTCTATGAGGTGCTGGCTCGAGCAGGGGGCACAGTGAGCGGAGCAGATCTGGCCTCGGTCAATCCAGCGGCTCGCCTGCGAGACGGCGATCGTCTGGTGGTGCCGCTCCTGCCCCCCGCCACCTCGCCCGCTACTAGGCCTGATGAGGCCGAGACGGCCTCCTCGACTTTGACTGCGACGGACGAAGCTCGGGCATCGACGAGCGACGCCGCGACGGTACCTGCGACCTCTGCGGTTCCTGCGGGTGAGGCCGCTCCTGTAGATATCAACACAGCTACGGCGGCGGAACTCGACGGATTGCCTGGAATCGGTCCCGTGCTCGCGCAACGAATCGTTGATCACCGAACGGAGCATGGACCGTTCACGGCAGTTCGAGACTTGGCTGAAGTGCAGGGCATCTCTGAGAGGATGGTCGACGAGATGGGGTCCCGGGTCGTCGTGGGGTCGTGACTGGAATTGCCGTTGGAAGCGCCGTTCTGCTCGGTGCGGCTGCTCATTCCTGGGCCGTGGTCCTGTTGCTGAGCGCGGCTGTCCTCACCGGGACGCCGATGCTGGCGCCGAGAAGGATGGGGTCGGCTTTCGCGGTCGTAGTGGCCCTGACTCTAGGGGCGTGGAGGAGCGATCCGCCGCTTGCGCCGAGCGCCCCTGATTGGATTGACACCGCGACGGCGGTAGGCGGACGGGTCGACTCTCTTCCCTCCACCAACGGCCGCCGTCAGCACTTCCTTGTCGGGGTCGATGAGGCCCGACAAGCGGGCGAGACGGCGTCAGCAGCAGGCAGCGTCTGGGTCTCGGCGCCGCTGCACCCGGGCGTGGAGCGGGGGGATCGCGTCTGGCTGGTGGGGGATGTGCAGCGCGTCGAGGATCAAGCAAGTCGATTCCGAGCCTTTTTGCGTTCGCGGCAGGTGGACGGAGTCCTGATTGCGGGTGCCATCCAGCGGGATGAGGTAGCGGGTGACGGATGGAACACCATTGCGCGGGTTCGTAGGGCGGTAGACCGCCGGCTCGCGCGCTTGGCTCCAGGGGACGCAGGGGCGTTGCTGGCGGGGCTTGTCACCGGTGATGACGACGCTCTGTCGCCGGAGCGGCGCGAGGCCTTCCTGCGCACTGGGACCAGCCACCTGACGGCCGTCAGCGGCAGCAACCTAGCTCTCCTGGTAACGATGGCGTCCACGCTGGGATCGGCAGCGGGGTGGCGGCGGCGGTGGGGCTGGCAGGCGGCTACGCTGGTCGGCATTTGGGGATACGCGATCCTGGTCGGCCTCGATCCACCTGCGCTCCGGGCAGCGCTGGTCGCCACGGGAGGGGTGCTTGCGGTTCGCGTGGGCCGGCGGCCGGACTACCCGACCCTGTTCACGCTCGCGGCAGCGGCGATGGTGGTGGTCCAGCCGCAGGATCTCTGGTCACTCTCCTTTCAGCTCTCGTTCGCCTCGTCCCTGGCGCTGGCGAGTGTCTTGCCTGGCTTCCGGCCAGCGGGAGTGGCGGGGTGGATCGGGGCAGCGGTGGTTGGAACGCTGGTGGCGGAGATTGCGACCCTGCCGATGCTGTTGCCCGTCAACGGGTCGATTTCGCTCGTGAGCGTGCCGGCCAATGTCCTGGTTGCCCCGTGGGTGGCCGTGGCGTTTCCGCTTGCGGCAGTGGCGTCGGTGCTGGGGTTTGTCTGGGCACCGGCTGGAGAGGCCCTGGGCGTTGTTGCCGCCGTGGGAGTGCGCCCGGTCCTCCTCGTCGTCGATGCGCTCGCAGGCGTCGGGGGGGCGATCGTACCCGTGGGGAAGCCGGCACCGGCTTCGAGCTTGGTAGTCTGGCTGAGCGTAACCATGGTGCTGGGAGGGCTGAGCGCGGACGGGAGGACGTGGGCACTGCGGTGCCTTCGGCCAGCCCTCTTCCGAACGGTGACTCGACGTTGACAGGCTCTCGGCGTGAAGGGTATCGTTTCGGGGCGCTGCCCCCATAGTCTAGCGGCCCAGGACGTCACCCTTTCAAGGTGAAGATCGCGGGTTCGAATCCCGCTGGGGGTACCAGACGGTCGCTCGCCCCGCGGCTGACGCCCCGGTGCATCTCATTTCG
>JALYMD010000389.1 GCA_030773875.1 Chloroflexota bacterium
CCCTCGCTGGAAACGTCCTGGGCGGGGTCGTCTTCGTGACCCTCCTCACTCACGTCCAGGCTCGCGCCCACCAAACCGCTCCGAATCGTGATCCATGAGCCGCCCGTGCGGTTTGTGTCACGATCCCGAGCAGATGGCTTAGCGGCCGGCCGGAAGAACTCCACGAGCGGACATCCGCCTATACTTTGGCCATTCGAGCAACAGCGATGCCTGCTTGCATGGGAGAGGCGCCGCCACGCGGGTGGCACGGGAGGAACTTCGTCGCGCATGCCAATCAACACGTGATGGATACCAAAGCGATACAGCAAGGGTTCACCCGCTTGATCGTGTTTCTCGGTGGTCTCACGAGCATCGGACTTGAGCTGACCACCTCGCGCCTTCTGGCCCCGTACTTCGGCGGGTCAACATTCATCTGGGCCAACCTCATCGGCCTGACCCTCGCCTACCTCTCCCTGGGCTACTACCTCGGGGGGCGTCTGGCCGACCGTCGCCCCTCCCCCACGCTGCTCTTCACCGTCACGGCCGCCGCGGCCTTCGCGGTCGGCCTCATTCCCGTTATGTCTCGTCCCCTCCTCTCCTTCTCGCTGCGCGCCTTTGATGACCTATCGGTTGGCGCGTTCTATGGGTCGCTGCTTGGTGTGCTTCTGCTGACGGGAATCCCTACCACGTTGTTGGGGTTCGTCACCCCGTTCGCGATCCGGCTGCGGCTTCGCACGGTGGCCGATGCCGGGCAGACGGCTGGCGGCATCTATGCGCTGTCGACGCTCGGCTCGATCGCCGGGAGCTTCCTGCCGGTGATCGTGCTGATCCCGCTCTTCGGAACCGCTCGAACGTTCCTGACGCTGGGCCTCGCGCTGCTTATTCCATCCGCAGTAGCGCTGGTCGCCCTCAGGGCACGCCTCCTCGCACTTTGCTGCGTCCTGCTGGCGATCCTTCAAATCGGGGTGGTGACGACTGGGAGCGCGAGCGCGATTCGTCCTGCCGATCGAGGCCGGCTCATCCATGAGCAGGAGTCGGAATACAACTACATTCAGGTCCTGGAGCAAGACGGCGCTCATCTCCTGGCGCTCAACGAGGGCCACGCCGTCCACTCGATCTACGATCCGGACCAGCTCCTTACCCGCGGACCATGGGACTACTTCATGGTCGGTCCGCTGTTCAACCCGAATGCTGGCACCCGGACAACGCGCAGCGCCGCGTTGATCGGGTTGGCCGGCGGCACCGTAGCCCGGCAACTGAGCGCTGCCTACGGTCCTATCCCGATTGACGGGGTAGAGATTGATCCAGAGATCGTGCGCGTGGGCCGCGAGTATTTCGGGATGGACGAACCGAACCTCAACGTTATCGTCGAGGACGGACGTTACTTTCTTCGCACCACCGACCAGCGCTACGATCTCATCGGCGTCGACGCCTACCGCCAGCCCTACATCCCCTTCCAACTCACCTCGCGCGAGTTCTTCCAGGAGGTCTCCGACCACCTAACACCAACCGGCGTCGCCGTGATCAATGTCGGCCGGACGAGTACGGATTACCGCCTCGTCGACGCCATCGCGTCGACGATGGCTAGCGTCTATCCTCACGTCTACGTGATCGATGTGGAACGCTTCAGCAACAGCATTGTGGTCGGCGCCAACGCCGAGGCGGATATCACTCACTTCGCAGCCAACACGTCACGCTTGCCGAAAGACTCCGTGCTCCGCACCGTGGCCGAGCGTAGCCTCGACACGGGCAACATCCGGGAAGTGGCACCCGGCGGGACGGTCTTCACGGACGACCGCGCCCCAGTCGAGCAGGTTGTAGACCAGATCATCTTGAACGTGGCTCGGGAGGGAGAAGACCAATGACTGGTCTTGGCTCGACAGCACTTGGGCTCGGTAGGACCGCCGCCGACGGGGGCTTGGACCTTGAGCAGGAAACTCCACCGGTGGATGTGTTGGCCACGCGGCTAGCTCGCAGCGAACTGCTTGGGCAGGTGCCAGGCGTGGCACACGGCGTGACCGGGCGCGTTCCCAACCTCGGGGCGGCAGAGGGTAACGTGGGGTATAGCCCACCACGCGATGTCGCGGATGCGTGGGCAATGCGCCGCCGTTGGTGCCAGGCTGCTGGCGTGAACCCTGATCTGCTGGCCACCGTTGGGCAGGTGCATGGTGTTGAGGTTCTACAAGCCGACGGGAGGGACGCCGGACGCGGGGCGCGACCTGGCTCGGGCCGGGTTGGGCTGGGAGACGCTCTGATCACGGACCAGCCGGGTGTGGTCCTCATGACGCTCCACGCCGATTGCCTGCCCGTGCTCCTCGTCGATCCCGACCGCCCCGCCGTGGCTGCCGTCCACGCGGGTTGGCGGGGGACGGTCGCCGGTATCGTCGGACGGACCGTTCGCGGAATGACAGACGCCTTCGGGAGTCACCCGGGACGACTGGTGGCCTTCATGGGGCCAGGCATTGGATCGTGCTGCTACGAAGTCGGACCCGAAGTGGTCGGGGAGTGGATGGAGCGCGGTGTGGTCGCCGGTACAGACGCGCGATGGGCAATCAGGGCAAAGACAACCGGTGCGACGTTCGACCTGAAAACAGCGAACACCCTCCTCCTGCGAGAGGCAGGGGTGGCGGAAGAGCACATTGACGTGCATCCCGACTGCACGCGGTGTCAGGGCAACCACTGGTTTTCCCACCGGGGACAGGGTGCTAGCACCGGCCGGTTCGGCGCCATGATCTCCATCACCGCCTCAGGAACCTCGAGAGATATCTCGTGACCCTGGCCCAGCGAATCGAAGAGGTGCAACGGACGGTGGCGCGCGCGGCCAGGCGAGCAGGACGGGAGCCTGACGACGTGACGATCATCGGCGTCTGTAAGACGGTGGCTCGAGACCAAGTCGACGCCGCCTACGCGCTGGGGTTGCGCCACTTCGGTGAGAACCGGGTCCAGGACGCGGCGAGGAAATTTGCATCTCCCCTTGCCGGTGACGCCGAGCTTCATATGATCGGCCAACTCCAGACGAACAAGGTCCGCCTTGCCGCTCCCCTCTTTGACGTGTTTCAGTCGGTCGACCGGCCCTCGCTCATCGATGCCTTGGAGCGAGAAGGTGAGCGGCTGGCGCGCCGGCTAAAGGTCCTAGTCCAAGTCAATGTTGCGGGTGAAGCCCAGAAGGCGGGCTGCGGCATTGATGCCGCCCCGGCTCTGCTCGCTCGGGTTCTTGAATCACCCCATCTCGCTATCAGCGGGTTGATGACCATCGCTCCGCTGGTTACGGACCCCGAGCAGGTCAGGCCCGTATTCCAAGGCCTGCGCAAGCTCCGGGACGACCTTTGCCGTTCGCACCCGGACGCGACGCTGGACGTCCTCTCCATGGGAATGAGCGACGACTATGCGGTCGCCATTGAGGAGGGCGCAACCCACGTTCGGATTGGCCGCGCCATCTTTCAGGACTGATACCGAATCCGTCCGAAGGCTGGGGCTTCCTTTCGGCGGCGTCGCCCGCGTGCCGGGGCATGCATTCCCGGGTACACCGCAGGAAGCCCCGCTTCGGCTTCGCACAGACCGTCACGCAAGAGCAAGCTATCTACCAAATTCCGTATGAATCGGGCGCGATAGCGTCGGTGAACCCAGTCTACGGGGCGGGGGTGCTTGACGGAGGAACGTTCCCAGCATCAAGGGTGACGGTCTCGCCTGCAAGCTGCCGCAGGATCGCCTCAAGGTTGGCTTGCTCCGCTCCATACGCCGTCCAATCACCTCGCGCCAGGGCAGCCTGTCCTCGCGTATAGGCGTCAAGCGCCTGCTGGGCAAGGTCGGCCTGAGCCGGTGAGACGTCGGGCGCGCTAGGGAGCGGCGCTTCGGTGACGGCATCCGGCGGGGCTGGAAGCGGAGCGTCCCCGGCGGTCGGCGCCGTGAGGGAAGCCAGCGCTCCAGCGAGGGTCGGCTCCATCACCACCCGCTCGTTGGACGCCACGATCACTCGCTTAAGCTCCGGGTAGGCGCCCGGCGTCTCCGATGCTCGCAGGTAGAGCGGCTGGACATAGACGACGGAATCACCAATAGGGATGACGAGCAGATTCCCCCGGATGACTTCCGAGCCTGATTGGTCGAGCAGGGTGATCTGAGCCGAGATGTCCGGCTCCTGGTCAATCCTCGCCTCGACCTGTTGAGGCCCGAAGACGATGGCCTGCCGCGGGAAGCGGTAGACCACGATCTCCGTGCTCCCTTCCGGACCGGCTCGCCCTGCCATCCAGGCGGTCATGTTTTGGCGCTCCTGACGGCCCCCTGGCGTGAACGGCCGGATAAGGGCGAAGCCGGGCTCCTGCTCCTCCGGCAGCGTCAACGTCACATAGTAGGGCTCCATACGCTGGATCGATCCGCCGGCTTCCTCCTGAGGAATTTCCCACCGATCGTCCCCGTCATAGAACATCCGAGGGTCGGTGACATGGTGGGCCGCGTAGATTTCGGACTGGATGTCGAAGAGGACCTCCGGGTACCGAAAGTGGGCAGCGATGCCGGGCGGAACATCGGCAATGGGCGCAAAAAGGTCATCGAAGATTCGAGCGTACGCGTCGGCGATGGGGTCGGGCGCCGCCGTGCGGTAGAACGTGGTCGTGCCGTCGTAGGCGTCGACAACGACTTTGACGCTGTTGCGAAGGTAGTTGATCCCCTGTGTGGGCGTCGCATACGGGTAGCGATCGGTCGACGTGTAGGCGTCCAGGATCCAGAAGAGGCGACCCTGATCGATGACGATGTAGGGGTCGGGATCATAGGTGAGGAAGGGAGCGATGGTGGTTGCTCGCTCCACGACACCCCGCCGTAATAGAACCCGGGATTCATCGGAGATCGACCCGCTGAGGAGCAGATTGCGGTCACGCAGATGCGTCGCCAGGATCAGCCGGGAGAAGACATTGCCGGTTCCGATGGAGCCCCGACCGGCACCCGCATATCCTCCCGCCTGGGCCACCTCGCTGAGCCCCGTGAACTCTTCCTGATCCGTGCCGACGACGACCCAGTCGCCAGGCCGCTCCCCGAAGTAGATTTCGGGCCGTTCGATGGCGAGGGGGCCAGTTCCATTGGGCGGGAAGCCGGACACGAGCATCGTCGGGAGATCTTGCTGGGTAACACCCCCGACCGGGCTGACGACGACGCCGTACCCGTGGGTGTACCGCAAGTGGCGGTTCAGCCAGGTCTGCGCCGTTTCCGGTAGCCCCTCCACGTTCAGTTCCCGTGCGGCCACCAGCACCTGCCGGATTTGCCCGTCGATCATGTACCGGTCCACATCGACATCATCGAACGCGTAGTAGGGCACGAACGTGTGGTTCTGGGCGTAGGTTTCGCGCACCACCCGGTAGTCCCAGAGCCGGATGTTCTCGATGGTTGTCGACTGTGCCGCGAGATCGGCTGCCGACGTGGTGCCGCCGCCGCTTAGTTCCCGGGTGACGACATCTTCAAGATCATGAGCCTGCCAGGTCATCGCGATGTTGTTCGCGATGTAGGGGGCCTCGTGGCGCAGTTCGCTCGGCTCGACCACTGTCCGTTGCACTGCAGCCGGATAGACCACGCCGAGGAGAACCGCCAGGACCGCCCAGCCGGCCAACGCGCCAAGAACCCACCGCACCCGACCCACGATCCCGCTCAAGGCCAGGAGTAACGCCGTCGCGCCGGTAACGAGGGCCAAGATCCAGTTCGCCCAACGGCGAGCATTGACGTCCGTGTAGCCCGCGCCGAAGACCACACCCCGGTCTGAGTAAGCCAGATCGTAGTTCGCCAGCCAGTAGGAGGCAGCCACGAGCAGGAGGAACCCCCCGATCAGTACGAGGAGGTGCGTGCGCATCAGAACCGGAACCCGACGATAGTTGCGCGGGTTGAAGCCCAAGCGCACCACGTAGATGACGGCGACGGCGAGCGTGGTGGCTGCGAGCAGAGGCAGCAGCGCGTTACGGAGAAAATGCAACACCGGGAGTGCAAACACGTAGAAGCCGACATCTCGACCAAGGACTGGGGTCGTGACGCCAAAGGAGCGGCTATTGAAGAGGAGGAGCAGCTCCGGCCATCGTCGCGCCGTTGCCACTCCCGCAAGGACAAAGACCGTCCCGGTGGCGACGAGAAGGATCGGGAGGAGCAGGCGATCGACGCCGGGCCGGCCGGAGCCGGCCGGGCGCAACCGCCGCGAGCGGCGCAGGGCAAGGACGATGTTGCCGCCGAAGACCGCCGCCCCAATCAGGCCGCCAAGGAGGAACGTGATCAACTGGGCGATGTACCGCGTCATGAGCACGGATTGGTAACCGACGGAGTCAAACCACCACCAGTTGACCCAAAAGGAGGCGGTGGCGAATACGAGCGCAAAGAGACCGGCAATGATTACCGCTGTGACGAGCATGCGGACCGTGGATCGCGAAGGCTGCCACTTTGGCAGGAGGGATCGAGGGCTTGCTGCCGGAGACCGACCCGCCGTCCGAGGTCCTGGGAAGCGATTGAACAACGTCGAGAATACTCCTTCTATGAGCCGTCACGAAACAGTGGCGGTCACTGGAACACCGGTGCTAGCATCCGTCTGTCCGAACACCGGCCCGGAGGGGGCAGCGGGGTCGAGTCTCGAGTGAGAGGTGACGATGCACGGCATCGTAGCACCTCGCCCTCAGCCACGACCTCTTTCAGCCGTGCCGTGCTGCACATGATTCAACGCCGAGACCTGACCGATGATGTTCCACGACGAATCTCCTCTCGAGGTGCGGAGCCTCGGAAGTGGCAGTTCCGGGAACGCGCTCCTCATAAGCGCCGGGACTACCCTTGTCCTTGTCGACTGCGGCGTTGGGTCGCGGGCCCTGGAAGCAGGCGTCCGTGGGGCAGGGCATTCCCTGACTGATGTCTCGGCCGTGCTTCTCACCCACGAGCACGCGGACCATAGCCGATCCTTGCCGCGTCTTGAGCGGGCGGGGGTGCGTGTTGTCGCGACACCGGGGACTGCTGAGGCGGCT
>JALYMD010000390.1 GCA_030773875.1 Chloroflexota bacterium
TCCGCTCCCTCGTCATCTTCCTCGGGGCCACGGGCTGCCGCATCTGCACGCCGGACGAGACGTGGAACATCTCGGGGTTCCCCGCCGCCATGCTGAACGCCACCGCCGCCGGCGATGCGTTTGTCGCGGGGGTTGTCTATGGGGTCGCCCGTCGTTGGCCCTGGCCCGAGGTCGGGCGCTTCGCCAACGCGGTCGGCACCCTCTCGACCCGGGATCTCCGAGCTCAGGGAACCTTAGGAACCTTACCCAGTCTGGACGAGGTCGAAATGTTCCTGGAGCGCCATCCGTCTGACTCGGTGCACTGATGGTGGGCGCAAAGCTTGCAATGGTTAGGACGCGTCCGGGCCTTCGGGCTGGCAGGATGAGGCTCGGCAGGAGGCACGCGCGATGAGCGGTCCCGGTTCCATCCTTCTCCACGATGAGACTAGTGGGTCAACCGCCTCGATCTTGCCGAGCCTCGGGTTCAACTGCTACGCGTTCCGGCCAGTCATCGCTGGAGATTCGGTTGAGGTCCTCTGGGCCACGCCCGATTTTGGAACGCCGGGGAGCCGTCCATCGCGGAGTGGCATCCCCATCTTGTTTCCCTTTGCGGGTCGGCTGCGCGGGCAGTCGTTCACCTTCCGTGGTCAGACCTATGAGGTGAATGGGGCTCAGACCAACAACGGCAATGCCATTCATGGCTTCGTTCTCAACCGCCCGTGGCGGGTCCTGGAACAGGCTCCGACACGCGCCGTGGGAGAGTTCCAGGCGTCCATCGACGAGCCAGCCTTGCTCGACCAGTGGCCCGCGGATTTTCGCCTCCGCGCCGCCTATACCCTCGACGGCGCCACCCTTCGCATCGACTTCGAGGTCGTCAATCCCGACGACGGGCCGCTGCCGTTCGCCCTCGGAGCGCATCCCTATTTTCGCCTTCCCCTGGGCCAGGGCGACCCGGCTGTCTGTCGCATCACGGTGCTTGCAGGCGAGTACTGGGACCTTGCTGACGGCATTCCCACCGGACGGCGAGTATCTGTGGACGAACCGCATGACCTCGCCACCGGCCGGCCGTTCGGCAAGACCGACTTGGACACGGTCCTGACCGACCTCCGGGTCCAGGACGGGCAGGTTGCGACGATCATCGAAGATCCGGGATCCGACCGCACGCTAACGCAAACGTTCGATGCGTCATTTCGTCACTGCGTCGTCTTCACCCCGCCCCACCGTGAGGCGATCGCCATCGAGCCCTACACTTGCGTTCCCAACCCATTCGCGTTGGAGGAAGCCGGCGCGCGACCAGGTCTTCAAGTCCTGGGCGCCGGCGAGTCCTTCTCGGCGTCGATCCAAATTCGGCATACCTGACCTGGAGGAGAATGCAGCATGACTCTCGGCCACCCCGCGAAAAGATCATGCACCACGGCCACGCGCCGGACGGCCCTCAAGGCGATGGCCGCAGCGGCTCTCCTCGGCCCTTCGGCCATGGTTCCAACTCGGACAGGTGCCACACCCGGTGCGGGTAAGGAACGCTTCGCCGGCAAGCGGCAGGAGGAACGCGACCGCACGAAGTTCAGCGCGAAGGCGATCTACCTCGACCCTCGCATCACTACCGAGCGTGACGAGTTCGAAGCGCTTGTCGACCTCATCCACCGCACGGAACTCAATGCGCTAGTCCTGGATATCAAGGAGATCGGCGTCTACTACGACACGGACGTTGCCTTCTTCCACGATGTTGGGGCAGTGGCACCGCGCTACGACGTGACCGATTACCTCCGAACGCTCAAGGAGCACGACATCTACACCATCGCGCGGCTCGTCTCCTTCAAAGACCCTATCACTCCCCAGGCTCGTCCGGACCTTGCGGTGACGGACGAGGTCACCGGCGAGATTTGGCGGGACGGAGGAGACGAGACTTGGCTCAACCCCTTTGCGGAGGAGGTGTGGGAAGCTACCACCGACCTCGCTCGCGAAGCGGCAGAACTGGGGTTTGACGAAGTTCAGTTCGATTACGTGCGGCTGCCCGACGGCAACATTCGCACCGCCAACTTCGGGCCGGTGCCCTACACCTACGAGGCCCGTACCGATGCCATTGGGAGCTTCCTAAGCATGGGCAAGGACAAGCTTGCGCCGCTGAATGCCAAGGTATCGGCCGATATCTTCGGCTACTCCCTCCTTGTCGAGAATGGGGATGACCTCGGCATTGGACATGACCCCTCGGTGCTGGCGCCCGCGGTGGACTACCTCTGCCCGATGGTCTACCCATCCCACTTCCCAGAAGGGAGCCTCGGGGTTGACGGCCATCCCAACGACTTCCCCTACGAGACAATCGAGATCAGCTTGAGCCTCGGTGAAGCCAAGCTGCCTGGAGAGATCAGCCGGTTTCGCCCCTGGCTCCAGGACTTCTCCCTCCCGGGTCTCAGCGACTACACGGCGGAAGACGTGCGTGCGCAGATCGACGCGGCGGAGGCCATCGGGACGAGTGGTTGGATGATCTGGGATCCCAACAACCGGTATCACGAAGCGGCATTCGCCGCGGCGGAGTGAGGCGCCAGGAATTCAGAGCGGACTCAGTCCCATGCGTCCTCACGAGAATGCCAACCACGGCGCCCTTTCTTGCTTCTCGCGTGACCTAGCAGCAGGAAGGCTTGGCTTACCAGTGGTGAGCCAACATGAGAGCGCCCATACTTGGGTGATGGAACGCTCATCGAGCCCGGCTATTCCCATCGCTGTCCGATCCCGTTCATCCGGGCGTGCAACGGTGACTGCTGGGGTGAAACACCTGGCGGCGACGCACGGCCTAACCGTGTCCGCGGTAACGACGGCGGACGCCTTCCCGGACCTCGCCGACCATCTGGAGCACCACATCGCCGCAGGCCGAATGGCGGGGCTCGATTGGTTCACCAGCGAGCGTGCTCGCTTCTCAGCCGACCCGCGCAACCTGCAACCGAGCGCCGTCTCGATCCTCTCCGTGGGCGTCGCCTACTGGTCGGTCGATCCGGGCAAGCCCGATGACGGCCAACCCCGCGGCCGCATCTCCCGCTATGCCTGGGGCGTGGATTACCACGACCTGCTCAAGCAGCGGATGCAGTCCCTTCACCGGGCATTGGAAGAACTGGTCGGGCGGCCGGTGGAGGCGCGTCACCTGGTCGATACGGCACGGATTGTGGACCGCGCGGTAGCGGCCCGAGCGGGTCTAGGTTGGTACGGAAAGCACTCCTGCGTCATCGTCCCGGGCCACGGCTCGTGGGTTCTGCTAGGGGAACTGCTGCTGGACCTGGAGTTGGAGCCTGACCCTCCCCTTGACAAGAACTGCGGCCGCTGCCGGATCTGCCTCGACCGCTGCCCAACCGGCGCCATTGTCGCCCCCTACACGATTGACACGCCGCGTTGCCTCTCCTTTCAGACGATCGAGCAGCGAGGGGCGATTCCTCGCAAGATGCGTCCACTTCTCGGCGACTGGGTCTACGGCTGCGATGTTTGCCAGGAGGTGTGTCCCTACACGAAGGCCGCCCGCCCCGACTCCGACCCAGCGTTCCGTCCCCGGTCCATGGCGAACGCCTACCCCTCGCTCCGCTGGTTGCTCTGCATGACCGAGGAGGAGTTCCGCGCCACGTACCGCGGCACTCCGGTTCCCCGCACCAAACGCCGAGGTTTGGCACGCAACGCGGCCGTCGCGCTCGGCAACACCGGGGGTGACGATGACATTCCGTTTCTGGTCCGTGCTTTGACCGACCACGACGAGCCGCTTGTGAGGAGCCATGCGGCCTGGGCACTTGGACGCCTCGGTGGACCTCACGCCCGCCGCGCTCTCGACCGGGTCCGGATCCGCGATTTGGAACCAGCTGTCCGGGAGGAGGCGGAGGCGGCACTGGCCGCGCTGGATTGAGGCAAACGTCACCGGCCGCTCGACCGTCGCATGCAGTGGGACCGGGCCGCCCCAGAATGCGCCGCCCAGGGTGAGCCAGGCACGGGCTGGATCAGGAGAATGCTGGATTGACCTCGGAGAGCAGGCGACCGCTCAAAGTCGGGTTCGTCATTTCGGCGATGTCGGGCGGCATGCGTGATGGCGCCCTCCGTTGGCCGGATATCCGAGGCATGGCGGAGCGGGCTGAGGAGGTGGGGTTCGATTCCTTTTGGATTCCGGACCACCTCTTGTTCAAAAACCCAGGTGACGAGCCGCACGGTCCATGGGAATGCTGGTCGCTCCTTTGCGCCCTGGCGGCGTCCACCAATCGCATGGAGCTGGGATCGCTCGTCGCATGCACGGCTTTTCGGAATCCGGCGTTGATGGCGAAGATGGCCGACACCCTCGACGAGATCAGCGGGGGCCGTCTCATCCTCGGGCTTGGCGCCGGCTGGCACGAGCCGGAGTTCACCGCCTTCGGCTACCCCTTCGACGGTCGCGTCGGTCGCTTCGAGGAGGCCGTCCGCCTCATTCGCACCCTGCTGCGCGACGGGCACGTCGACTTCATCGGCACCTACTACCAGGCGCGCGACTGCGAGCTTCGCCCGCGTGGTCCTCGTCCGCAGGGCCCGCCGATCCTCATCGGCTCTCTCGCGACCGGACCCCGGATGCTCCGCCTTGTGGCTGAGCATGCCGATCTCTGGAATGGCTGGTTGATGTTCGGGCGCAGCCATCCGGATACCGTGCCTCCATTGCGTGAGGCCGTCGATGCCGCCTGCATCACCGCCGGCCGCGACCCTGCCACCCTCGGCCGGACGGTCGGCGTAGCCGTGGACCAGCGAACTCGGCGGGAGCGTAATCCGCCCGCACAGAGCCAGCCGGAACCCCTTACCGGCTCGCCGGAGGAGATTGCCGAGGCTTTGCGGGCATTCGCGCGGGGAGGCATCTCCCACGTCCAACTCATCCCGTCGCTCCAGGGCATAGAGGGCGTCGAAGCCCTCGCACCCGTCCTGGAACTCCTCGACCGCGGGTAGGCCACACCGGGGGCGGATACGACCGGCCTCGCGGACCGCCTCTTGCGGCATCGAAACGACGGGGTTGCTGAGTGACACCTCGTGACGGAAGCGCGGCGCCGGTGACCGTCCGGTGAGCGGTGGAGGGATGTCGATGTACGTGGCCCGCTTCTCGTACGCCATCAAGCCAATTGACCGTGATCGGGCTCTGGACCTGCTCGGCCAGGAAGTCGCGGCGGCCCGCGAGCAGGGGATG
Organism: Chloroflexota bacterium; assembly: GCA_030773875.1. The sequence continues at coordinate 5,147 of JALYMD010000390.1, forward strand.
GAAGCGAGGTTGCTCATACCCCTCACGCGAGCTGCCGGCGGCGCGTCGCTTCAGTACGAGCTGGTGATGGAGCGTCTAGACGCATTCGACACCTTTCGCGAACAGGGCGTTGGCGGCGAAGCGGGGACCCGCAGTTGGATGCGTGAACTCAGCGCGCTCCTGCTTGAGCCCCCAGCGGTCGAGCTGCTGCGGATCGGGGCGAGCTAGCGCCGGCCACGGCCTGTTGCCACCGGAACTCCCTGATGGAAGCCATCCTCTTCGTGGGCATCCAGGCCTC
>JALYMD010000391.1 GCA_030773875.1 Chloroflexota bacterium
ATAAACCGGGCCTCTTCGGGCGTCACATTCTTGGCTTTGACCTCCGGTGCGTCATCCGTCTTTCCCTGTTTGTCTTTCGTCGCCATACCTGCTCCTCCTGTAATCATCCCCGGTCCATGGTTCAGGGAGCGCACCGCAGGAGACGTGCCGGGCGCACTGGCGAGGGTTGAACCTGGTCGGGCATGGACGGCGCGTGACTTGCCAGCCGGGGCTGTTCGGCCGACCGCACAATCGCCGATCAAAGAGAGCGACAGGAGGACAACAATGGACGGGCGCGGGATGCGAGAACTGTTCCAGGGCTACCTGGGGGAACTCAATTGGAGCGGTGGGGTGGCCAAGGCGGACATCGTGAATCATCTGGGGTCGGCCGGGATGAGGCCTTGGAGGCGCTCGTCGGCCACTACGTCGCGGAGGGGACCTACGCCAGCCCTGATGAGGTGCTGAACGTGATCCCGGAGCAGGCCTGGCAAGATAGCCAAGGCGATGCTTGGCGCGGTCCATCCTTCGCGGACACCGGCGACGCCGCCAACAGCCACTTTTTAGAAGGCGCTGTGGGGCAGGACCCGCCCAGCCACCGGTAAGCCATCCACTCGCGACCATCTCATGATGGGGAGAACGAGGGGGCGCGGTCTCGCGCCCCCTCATGCTGTCGGTTCGGTGGTGGTGATAGGCCCGTGATGTCGCCGCTCCCTTGTAACTTGCCTGGACTCCGCCCGATCAGAGTATCTTTGGATCGCCGTCGAGCAAGCGGGCGGGTCGAATCGCCGCGGCCGGAGGCACCGACGCGTTGAGCGACAGAGGCGCTGCGTCGACCTTAGATACCAAAACCACCTCTGCCGTCCTTCTTCTCCCAGGCGTCGGCGTCTGCCTGCCCGGGGACGCATCCCCGGGCTCCCCCAACGAAGCCCCTGTGGGGCTGAGTACGGGCGGGCCGTCACGGAAGACCGAGCGAGCAACCAGATTCGGTATGTGATGGGCGGCGGACGGTGGTGTGATCCCGAGCGCCAGCTGGGTTGGCACTGAGCCGGGTCCCGACGCCGAGGTGAACGTGAGCGGTGGTGAGGAGGCGAGTTGGGCGAGGTGGTTGAACCGGTGTTGGTAATGGAGGACGTGCGGGTCTGGACGCCAGGCGGGACACACCTCCTCCGTGATGTCTCCTGGACGGTGCGGCCAGGGCAGCATTGGGCGTTGCTCGGCCCGAACGGCGCCGGCAAGAGCACGTTGCTCTCGCTGGCCGGCGCGGTGCGCCACCCGAGTGCCGGAGCCGTCACACTGCTGGGTGGTCGGTTCGGACGAGCGAGCTTGCCAGCGCTGCGGCGACGGGTCGGCGTGGTCGACCCGTCGCTTCACCTGCTTGAATGGCTTAGCGTCGAGGATGTCGTGCTGACCGGCGCTACCGGCACCATCCGCCCACTCTGGGACCGCTACGGTCCACCCGAGCGGGCACGGGCACGGGAGCTCCTGGCGCTGCTGGGCTGCGCCGATCTTGCCGAGCGCCAGGTGGCGACGTGCTCCCAGGGAGAGCGGCAGCGGGTCCGCATCGCCCGCGCCCTGATGCCGGCACCGCCGCTGCTGTTGCTCGACGAACCGGCCACCGGCCTCGACCTACCGGCGCGGGAAGCGCTGCTAGCGGCCCTCGCGTCCCTAACAGCGGCCGAGCCAGCCCTTGCGACCGTCCTGGTTTCCCACCACCTTGAGGAGTTGCCCCCTTCCACGACCCACGCCCTGCTGCTGCGACGAGGCGAGATCGTGGCGCAGGGGCCGGTCTTGACTACCCTCACGGACGCGACCCTGTCGACCTGCTTCGGAATCGATGTCGCGGTGCATCGCGGCGACGGACGCTGGACCGCGCGGGCGGCTCCGGGTTGGGGAACCCGGAGCCAGCCGGACGCCGAGCCTTCCAACTCAGAAGGATCGTCTAACCGGAGCGACCTGCCGGAGCCGGCCGGCTATAGGCGCGGCGCGCCGTAGATCTCCATCATCTGACCGAGGAGGCGAACGGCATGCTCCTCGGCTCGCTGGAAGGCATTCCGGCCGACAATGGAGCCGAACCCGCCCCCCTCGCGGATGGCCTGCGCCTCCGATAGCAGCCCTTCGTCGTTCTCGTTCATCGCGCCCCCAGAGAAGATG
>JALYMD010000392.1 GCA_030773875.1 Chloroflexota bacterium
AGATGATGTCGCCATCCCCAGGAGCCTCGGCATCCGCCGGAACCAACTCGATGAACCAGACGCGGGAAGGGTCGTCCCCCTCCGAGCGAAGGGTGTAGGGATCGTCGGCGGACCGGTAGAAGCCCTCTCCGACTTCCAGCCGGGCACGCTTCAGGGTGACATCATTGCGGATCACGGAGTCGCCGCTGATCTGGAGGTTGAACGACGAGGGGCCGGCCACGGACTCGGCCTCCTCTTCCGGCGGCGGCGAGACCTGGCGGACCCGCCAGACGAGCGAGCCGTCCTCGATGAAGACGAGCCCCTGGGCGATGGTCTGAGCGTACGGCGAGCGGACGCCGACCTCGGCCACTGGGGTGCCGACATCCTCGGTCTCAAGGTCAGCCGTGTCCTCGTCCGGTTCGTCTGCCGGCGTGCCGATCTCATCGGCGACCGGGCTCGCCTCCTCAGGCGTCGCGTCAGTCTGAAGCGCGGCGGCGCTCCAGCTACGACTTCCACCCCCGAGTGCGACCAGAGCTACGGTCGCCACGACGAAGGCGGCAAGCAAGATTCGGGCGGGATACCGGATGATGGAATCCCCTACGCGCATCACGGTTCCCCCTAATTCGTGTCCTACGGTAGATCATTCAGCACACGGGCGCCATGGGAGCGCGAGATGCGCTGGACGCCCCAACCCTACCACTGCTCGGCTGGCTGTCAATGTGGTCTGGATTGTCAGCGCGCAGCTTTTCGGCAGAGGGCATTGAGGTCACCTCCTCTCCCGCTCTCCTGGGTGAGGAAACGATGGGGCGGGGGCGGCCCCTGGCTATCAAACCTGCGTTCCACCAGGTCCCACTCCCATCACCCTGACATGGATGACCCCCGTGAGGATCGTTCGGAGTCAGGGGAACAGACGGCCGCGCTTCGTCATCCGACACACCTCATCATGAAGCAGGTGATGGATCGCCGCCACGGCCTTCAATTTGACGTTGCGCCCCGGGTAGTGCGGACCGAAGCGATGGCCGAGCAGGGAGTACGCGAGCTTCAACTCGACGATCACATTCCGGATCTCATGGGGAAGCGTGCAGCGATTGGGGTCGACGGCTCCAAGGCGTCGAGGTTGAAGAGGCTGCACATACCGCTTGCGCTGAAGGGGCCACCTTGCAGCGCAGGGCCGGCTGGGGTGCGCCGGTCTACCGAGTGCTAGGGGGTGGCTGCTGGAACCCCACGAGCGACCGCAGGATCTCGTACGTGGCGCACTTGGGCGAGGCAACCAGCAGCGCAAGTGGGCCCAGTCGTCGGTCGGCTGACGGGGCGGTCGAAGGGCGGCAGGCATGGAGCGTTCCCCAAGTGACACGAGACCGCATAGCGCGGGACGCATTGCTCTCCTACCCTGACGGGGTCAGCGTGGCAATGGAGCGCCGGCCGGTACACATCCTGCGTCCCACGCTGTTCGTCTCGATCGCCGGGGCGGAAACGCTGTTTAGATGGCCGACCATCCGTTCTACCCGGAGGAAAAGGATGTCGCGGCGGCGGCTGCTGCTCTGCCTTCGTCTGCTCGCCCTGGCCCTCCTGCTGGCCGGCGCCGGCCCGCTTGGTGTTCTTACCGCGCCGGCCATCTTGGACGAAGAGGGCAAGGACGAGAGCGGGAAGGGAAGCGACGACGGCGACAAGGGTGACAAGGACGAAGAGCGCGGATCGGAGGGACAGGTCGAGCGGGCCGCTGCCTACCACGTCGACGCCGACTGCGCGTACGAGGAGACCGCCGACGAGACCACCTGCACCTTCGCTGGGTGGGCACCGCCAGAGGCTAAGGCCGTCAGCCATGTTGACCTGCCCGCCAGCGAGGTCTGCACCGAGGTCCTCGGCGGGGACCATGAATACGTCGACCCTGACCCGAACACCCGGGTCGTCGGCTACAAGTCCCGGGGCAGCAACGGCACATTCACGCTGGTCATGACTGGGCGGGTGACGACCGGCGGGACGGCGACCTACTGGTTCAAGACCGGCGACGGCGTCTTCCCAGCCACCGGGCCAGGTCTTCGCTGCGGGGAATTCGCCACCCAGCAGGCAGTCGAGATCACCCCAGAGACTGAGGTCACCGGGCAGGACGTGATCAGCCCAGAGGCCGAGAGCCCAGGGGCGGCCGAGATCCAAATCACGCTCGAGGTCGAGTTGGTCGGGACCGTCGAGGCGGAAGCGGCCACCAGTGGAGCGATCCTGGTTCAGACCTACGCCTGCGGCGCGGTGCCCGCCGACCCGTCCGCCTTCGACTGGTACGGCGCGTGCCAACCCGGTGGGGACGGCGTGCCGTTCACCCTCAGATCAAAGGAGGGCACGCAGTTCAGCGACGCCGGCGACGGTGCCACCGACGCCGCGGGTCTGCTCCGCTTTGACGCCCTGGCGCCGGGCACCTACCGTCTGCGCGGGGTCGACGTTGTCTGGTGCCACGCCGAGTCTGACAACGTCGACGAGCAGGGTGACCTCGTCGTCGAGGCCGGGCAGCCGGTCACCGTCTGGATCTTCCTCTGCGGTGAGGAGACGGCCAAGTAGGGGCATCCCACCGGACACGCTGACGGTCGCCGAAGACCAATGCCGGGACCTGTCACTCGTCGCGACACGAAGCACCAACGCCCGGCGCGGGGATGGCCGTCTCGCACCGGATCGGTAGCATCCTGGCGATGCGTTGCCCGGCCGTTGACGCTGCCCATGCGCGTCAACCGCGTTTTGGCGAGAAGTGATCCGAAACCTGCCCGCGCCCGCCGATCTCGAAGCACGGGCTCTTGGCCTCCGTGTACCCGTCAGGGACGACCGTGTGCCCGAGTCCAAGGGAAGCGGCCGACCATCGGAGGCGGTGATGGCACATGCTATCCTGCCGTCATTCCGATGCCGGCGTCTACCACGCTCAGAGGAGATCCTGCCCATGGCCGATGGCATCCTGCCGAACTCGCCGCCGTCGCCCGTTGCCGCCGCGGAAGTGGCAGGGGTTCGCCGGCCCACCACTGAGGCTCACCTGTTGCCGCCGCGGGTCTTCCATGACCCGGCGATCCTGGCCTACGAGCAGGAAGCGTGGTTCGCGGCCGGGTGGGTGTGTGTGGGGCGAGAGGAGGATGCCGAGGAGCCGGGCGCCTACTTTCTGACCCAGGTTGCCGGCGAGAGCTTGATCGTCGTGCGGGGCAACGACGGGGTGCTGCGCGCGTTTCACAACGTCTGCCGCCACCGGGGGGCGACGATGGTGACGGAGCCGTGCGGCAAGCTGGTCCGATTCCAATGCCCGTATCACGCCTGGATCTACGACCTGGAGGGCAAGCTGCGTCCGCCCCGGTACACGGATACGCTGGTGGACTTTGACCCAGCGGAGCACGGGCTGATCCCGGTGAGCCTGGCAACGTGGCAGGGGTTCGTCTTTGTCAACGGTGCCGCGAACGCCCCTTCGCTGAACGGGTATTTGAACGACCTGCCCGCGTACCTGGATCGGTACGACTTGGCCGGCCTCAAGCGTGCCGAGCGGATCGAGTACGACGTAGCCGCTAACTGGAAGGCGATCGTCGAGAACTACTCCGAGTGCTACCACTGTCCAGGGGTTCATCCGCTGTTGAACAAGATCACGCCCGACAACCTCGGCGCCTGGCTCCCTTCCAAGGGGCCGTGGAACGGGAGTTGGATGGAGGTGACCGGCGACCATGAGACGCTGTCACTCGACGGCGCCACCCACGGCCGTCCCGAGCTACCCGGGATTCAACCCGAGGACCACAAACGGGTCTACTACTTCGTGGTCTGGCCGAACCTTCTGCTCAGCCTGCACCCGGACTACCTGATGGCGCACCAGGTCTGGCCGGTCGAACCGGGCCGGACGAGGGTGGTCTGCGAGTGGTTCTTCCCACCGGCGGCGATGGCGCAGCCCGGGTTTGACCCGAGCGACGCGGTAGGCTTCTGGGACCTGACTAACCGGCAGGACTGGGAGGTCTGCGAGCTGCAGCAGCAGGGAACGCGCTCGCGCGCCTATACCCCCGGTCGCTACTCAGCGATGGAGAGCGGCGTCCACGCCTTCGACCTGATGGTCGCCGACCGCTACGCCGCCGATGGGGTGGTCTCCTCGTTCGAGCGGGTGCAGAAGAAGCCCGGCACGATCCGCACCGAGGCTCGGACTGCCCAAACGTCATCCGCGGCGAAGCGGTAGGGGAGCAGGAGCGCCCTCACCTCCAGCCCCGCTCCCGGTGCGTGGGAGCAGGAAGCCATCGACAGGGTCTTAGCGGCAGCAGTGTCTACGAAAAGACCGTAGAAAGAACAGACGGCTGCAACCACATCGTGGCAGCAAAGGAGCAGGAGCGTGAGTGTGCCCGCCGGATCAGTGCCAGCCAGCGAAGATCTGGCCATCGGGTTTGCGGACGTGCGAGCCGCCGCCGCGCGTCTTGAGGGCGTCGCCCACCGGACTCCGGTGCTCACCTCACGGACGCTGGACGCCCTGACCGGCGCACGAGTCTTCCTCAAGGCCGAGTCGTTCCAGCGGGGCGGCGCCTTCAAGTTCCGCGGCGCGTACAACGCGATCGCGGCGCTGGACGACGAAACGCGCGCACGTGGGGTCGTCAGCTTCTCCAGCGGCAACCATGCCCAGGCAGTGGCACTCGCCGCCAAGCTTCACGGCATCCCGGCGACGCTGGTGATGCCGGAGGACGCACCACCCGCGAAGCTGGCGGCGACCCGTGGCTACGGCGCGGATGTCATCATCTACGACCGCTACCGGGAGGACCGCGAAGCGATTGGGAAGCGGGTGACCCAGGAGCGTGGCAGCACGCTGATCCCGCCCTACGATCACCCGAATGTGATCGCTGGGGCCGGGACGGCTGCAATGGAGCTGCTGGAGGATGTGGGACCGCTGGACCTGCTGCTGGTCTGCACGGGAGGCGGCGGGCTCCTCGCCGGCTCGGCGGTGGCAACGAAGGCACTTTCTCCCGCAGCATCGGTCATCGCGGTCGAGCCGGCGGCCGGCGATGATTGGAAACGATCCTTCGACGCGGGGCAGCGGGTGCGGCTGGAAGCGACTCCACGCACGATCGCCGACGGGCAGCAGACCCAGGCTCCCGGCGTGCTCACCTTTCCCATCGCTCAGCGCTTGGTCGAGGGCGTGGCGCTGGTGACCGACGACGAGATCCGAGCGGCGATGGCGTTCCTGTTCGAGCGTCTGAGGATCGTGGTTGAGCCAAGCGGGGCGAGCGCCCTGGCGGCTCTGCTGGCCGGCAAGGTGGAGGCCGGGGGCAAGCGCGTCGGGGTCACCCTCTCCGGCGGAAACGTCGGGCTGGCGCAGTTCTGCGCCCTGCTCGGACCGTAAGCGGATACCGTCACCCACGAACCGCGGCCCTTGAGCCACCTTCGTGTCGACCAGTCTTCGAACCAAGGCTGGTGACGCGGGCTGCTCGACCCTTGGCGCGGCACCTACCCCTAAGTTGAGACGCGTTGGACGGCTCCCCGCCGGTGCGAGATAGGCCATAATGGCCGACACAGGACAAGTACGAAGTCCGACTGATCCCGCGTGGCGTGGACAACGTACAACTAGTGTCGCCGACGGACCGTGAGGCGGATGCAGACGACTTCAGCGACACCGACACCGGATGGAAGCTCCGACGAGGCGGTCCTGGCGGCGATCCAGCAGCGCGACGACGCGGCGCTGGGGGTGCTCTACGACCGCTACGGTCGGTTGGCGTTCGGCCTGGCCTACCGAATCCTCGGGGAGCCGGGCGTGGCCGAGGACGTGGTGCAGGAAGCCTTCCTGTCGGTCTGGCGGCGTGCCTCCAGCTTTCAGGCGGGGCGCGGCAGCGCCCGCTCCTGGTTGATGTCGATCGTCCACAACGCGGCCATTGACCGCAGGCGCGGGCGCTATCGGCGGGAGCAGACCGACGTGCAACTCGACGACGTAGCCTACCGCTTAGAAACCGACACCGATGACATGTTTGCCGTCGTGGCGGAGGGCATCGCCGCGGAGCAGGTGCGGGCCGCGCTGGATGAACTGCCGCCGGAGCAGCGCCAGGCAATCGAGATGGCTTACTTCAGTGGCCTGACACATCAGGAGATTGCGGAGCGGACGGGGACGCCACTAGGCACCGTCAAGAGCCGAATGCGGTTGGGCTTGAAGAAGCTGCGAACGCTGCTTGGTGAGGTGCTTGCCGATCCATCTTGGCCCGACGACACCAGTGCGAGCGCGCGGTCGCGCCCGGCAAACGCATAGACGACCACGCACGGGAACGGGCCGTGCCGTCGCGGCACCCGGTTCCCCACCGGGACACATTTGGCACGAGACGCGATGCTCGCGTCGGACAGGACGATTCACGTGACGCGAACCTCGGTCCATCAACCCAGCGGCGGCGACCCGAACGGGGGAGGCACCCCGCTCGACGCGCCGGCCCATCCCCCGCATGACGCCGTTGGCGCCTATCTCCTCGACGCGCTCCCGGACGCGGAGCGGCGCACCTTCGAGCGTCACCTCGCGACGTGCGAGGCGTGCCGGCTCGAGGCGCGTCAACTTGCCCCGATTGTCGGACTCTTGCCCCGACTGTTGGAGCTGGACGGCGACGCGACCGCCGATCCCTACAGCCGGGATGACGCCGATGCGGTTGACGGAGCCCCAGCGCTTGCGGTGGGGGCAACGCTGCCGGCCCCATCCCGCGGGCTGCGGGACCGCATCCTCGCGGCGGCGCGGGCTGAGGAAGGTTCCTCGGCTGGCAATTCCATGGGCACCGGGTCTGCCGGTCCAACCGATGTGCTTGCTGTACGTGGCCAGCCGCACGTTCCGTTCGCTGGTGGAGCAGGGTCCGATCCCAGCGTGGACGAGGATGAGGAACGGGGAGTGACCGCCGCCCCGCCTCCGGTGCAGATGCGCCCGCGTGGGCGTATCCGGCCCGGGCTGGCACCACCCCGGGACGAGTCGAGCCCAGCGGCGATGGCGCCGGTAGCGGCGCGTCCTCGCCGCGAGCCTCGCTCGGAGGATTTTGAGGACGATGTCGTGCCGGTTTGGCTGTCCCGCTGGGAAGCCATCTCCCGTCTCGGCTATGACCGGCTGGCCGCGGGTCTCCTGGCACTGATCGCCGCCGGCACGCTGCTCTGGGCGCTCGCCCTGCAGAGCCGGTTAGATGACCGCGGAGAAGAGATCCGCACGCTGCGGGAGCAGGTGGAGCAGCAGCAAAGCCAACTGGCTCAGGTTCGGGGGCGGCCGGACGTGACGATGCTGAACGTCAGCGCGACCCAAGAGGGACCGGAGACCGCCCGCGGCACGCTCTTCTACGCTCCAGGGAGCGGGCAAGGCACGCTCACGGTGAGCGGCCTTCCGGCGCCGCCGGAGGGGAAGGTCTACCAACTCTGGTATATCGGCAACGGTCGACCGGTGCCCGAGCCGGGCGGCACCTTTACTGTCGACGAGCAGGGCACCGGAATCCTGCCGATCACGGGAGAGGTGCCTCCGTTCCAGCAGGTAGGAATCACCGTTGAGCCGGAGGGCGGCAGCCAGACGCCGACGTTGCCCGTCGTGGCGATCGGGGCGAACGGGTAGAAAGGATGGGTGCGATGCATGAAGAGGAGCCTAACCCCCTCGTGTGCTGCGGGGCGTAGTTACGGGATTGCCGCAGTTGCGGGTGAACGTGCCCCATCTCGGATAACGACCGCGTCGTCCGGGTTGAAGGTCACCAGCACGCTGTCCTGAGGCTCGAACCGGTGGTGAGTGCTGCCGCCAGGCGCCTCGGCCACAAGACGGGATCCATCCGGCAGCGCCAGTCCGTAGACCAGGGACGCGCCCGTGTAAAGACGGTCGGTGACGACTGCTGGCCAGGTGGGGCCAGCACTGGTCTCGCTGCCGGTCGGCAGGAGGCGCAGGCCCGGCGGCCGGATCATCACCGCGACACGCTCACCGAACCGCAGTCCGCGAGCGGGCACGGTGAGCGCGGCCCCGGCAACGCGCAACCGGGCACCGGTGAGGTCAGTGTCGATCACCTCGCCGTCGAGGAGATTCTCGGCCCCCATGAAGTCGGCGACGAAACGGGTGCGGGGCCGCTCAAAGATCTCCTCGGGGGGGCCCTCCTGCTCGACCTTGCCGCGGTTCATCACCACAACCCGGTCGGACATGGTGAGCGCTTCCTCCTGATCATGCGTCACGTAGATGAAGGTGATTCCGACGCGCTCCTGGATGTGCTTGAGCTCCCGCTGCATCTGCTTGCGCAGCTTGAGGTCCAGGGCACCGAGCGGTTCGTCCAGCAGGAGGACGGTCGGCTCGACGACGAGGGAGCGGGCGAGAGCGACTCGCTGCTGCTGACCACCGGAGAGTTGCGAGGGGCGACGGGTTCCAAAATCGGGCAGATCGACGAGACGCAGCATCTCCTCCACGCGCTGTTCAATCCGCGCCTTGGCCACCTTGCGCTCGCGCAGTCCGAACCCGATGTTGCCGGCAACGGTCATATGGGGGAAGAGCGCGTCGTTCTGGAACACCATCGAGGTGTCACGCTGGCAAGGGGGCCTGCGGCCCATCGGCTCGCCGCGCAGGTAGATCTCACCCTCGTCAGGAAAGGTGAACCCACCGATCAAGCGCAGCGTGGTGGTCTTGCCGCAGCCGGAGGGTCCGAGGAGTGTCAGAAACGCACCCCGCTCGACGCGTAGGCTGAGCCCATCCACCGCCAGGATGGACCCAAGCCGCTTGCTGACCTGATGGATCTCAACGTCGTAGCTGGTCATTGCGGCTCACGGAGTCGGGCGGGTCGAGGAGTCGAGACGACGGGGCGGGACGTCATTGGCGGCTCCATCCGAGGGCCTGCCAGCGAGGCCGACTCATCGCGTCCTGCCCCACACCTAACCTTCCCGGCTCCCCGACCCGCTCGACCCGCTCGACTCCCCGACTAACCCATCCGCTCGTAGCTGACCAACTCGGAGAGGGGTTTGCGTCCCGCCTGGGCGGGGTTGGGCCGGTGGTCCTTCGTGGTGGTCGGGTAGCCGATGACGACCACCGAGCGAGCATCGCGCTCCGCAGGGATGCCCAGGAAGCGCTTGGCCTCCGCCTGTTGTGACTCGTCCCCGAACCAGGCGGTGCCGCCACCGAGGCCCAGGATGCGGGCCGCGATCAGGAGGCGCTCCGAGACACGGCCCTCGTCGTAGGTTTCGGTCGTGGGGCTCGCACCATTGAGCACAATGGCAATTGCCAGCGGCGCATCTGCAACCCAGGCAATCGTCGGGCGCAGTTGGCTGATCCGCCCCAACTGCTCCTTATCCCTGATCACGATGAAGTGCCACGGCTGGGTGTTCCGCGAACTGCCGGTCCAGCGGGCGATCTCCAGCAACTCATTCAACACGTCGTCAGGAACCGGATCCGGCCGATAGAGCCGGGCCTGCCTCACCGTACGGATCTCCTCAAGCCTCTCACGCGCATTCGCCGGTACGGCCATGCTGCTGCCCTTCCCTCACAGACGCCGGATTTTCCCCCCGGCAACGGCCATCTCTGGCGGCATCATCAGGGCTATCGCATTTGCAGTCAGGTGGGCTCATGGAGCCATGTTGACGACATCGAGGAGGGTCGTCGTAGCGACACCAGCCGGTGCCGGCACCCAGGTTTGCCAAGACTCCCCTCCCTTCCTGCGCCGTCGATGACTCGGGCAGGACCTCCCACCCCCACCCCCAAGCCCACCGGCAGCCGCGTGAAGGTCAAATGCAATTGCCCTGCGCCATCATACGGCACCACTGAGGGAGGGTCGCCTGTGTCCCGCCCGACACCAGACCCTGCCGCTCCTCATGCTCCACACGGCTCAAGCGAGCGCGCGCAGTAGCACCTCCGAGATCGACAGCGGCATTTACGCCGGCAACCACTCCCGGATTTCACCCCACATCCTTGGGGTTGAGCGAGTCGCTCCTGAGCAGGAAGGAAGTAGTGCTGACGAGCGCCGATGGATGGTCATCCCATTGCTAGGTGGTGCCGTCTTAGATGTTTTGGGCCGAACTGGCCGGGATTACGTAGTTGCTGGTCACCAACTGTGGGTCATCTACTTAGTGGGCACGGACAGATTACTGGATCGGACGGCGATGCTCAGGGGAGCTCGTGCTTCTCCGTAGAGGCGAGCGGGCGAGATCGAGATGAGCCTCCTAGTGAGGGCAAGAGAAAGGGGGCACAAATGCCCCCTTTCCCCACATGGACCCGGCCTGGTTGCCCGCGGCCTACGATGCCCCGATTGGACTATCACGGACCGAGTGGCTGTCTAGACGAAGACGACGATGTCGGTGTCGTCCAGAATCGCGATGCCAATGACATCACCGACGACAACGTCAATGTCGTTGTCGTTCAGGAACTCCTGAACAGTGACATTGATGTCATTGTTGTTCAGGAAGTCCTCAAGGATGGTGATGTCCCCAACGGTAATCTCGTTGTTGCTGAGGATCGGGCTGTTGTTCAGGACGTTGTTGAGCGCGGTGAGGTTGCTGAGCGAGTTGTTCAACTCAACCACCGCAACGTCGATCTCGTTGTCTTCGACGTTCACGTTGGCGACCGCGGCTACGACACCGGCCGCACCACCCTGCTGGTTTGTCTGGGCTGCGGTGCTCCCGACAAACCCACCCATCATGGCGAGGGCGAGCGCGAACGCTGCAATCTTGGTCTTCATTCCTGGATCCCTCCTCGTTTTCTCGCCGCGTCAGCTTCTCTGTCGACGCGGTTGGTCTTTCGACCAGGTCCGAGGCCGAGGTTGCAAACCGTGTGCCACCGAGGCGGTCAAGGCGAAGCGAATGACCGCCTTCAGCGACGGTTTTCATCAATATTAAGCAAAGGGCAAACGCGAAAGCTTTGAAATCCATTCAACACGGTTGAAAGCGTTGATTTAGGTAGAACGCCGAGTGACGAACAACGACGCCGTTGCCCCGCCTGTTGCGCTGCTTCCTCACGTCACCCATGCGGAAGGCTTGGCCCAACGGCACCTCAAGCGTGTCGAGATGGGGACACGCATACTGCCGGTCTTCGCGATCGCGCCGGGCCTGATGATTTTCCTAACGGTGATGAGCATCAATTTCGTGGGCGACGGCCTGCGGGACGCGCTCGATCCCCGAGAGAATGCGTAGACGCCAGA
>JALYMD010000393.1 GCA_030773875.1 Chloroflexota bacterium
ACCAGGGGCGTAACGCCCTTCGTCTCTCCTTCTCGTTTGCCTCCGACGATCAGATCGACCCAGGTATCCGGGTGATCGGCGAGATCGCCAAGGGGGAGTTGCTGGAGAGCCAGGCTTCCTAGTTGGCCGCGGCTCCATGACGGTCTGCAGAGCGGATGTGTTGCGATAGAGCCGCGAACTCGGCTCGGAGGTCTGCAGACCGGCGACGTTCCTGGAGAACGTCGCCGGATATCCTCTGGGGCCGATTCCACAATGCTGACCACGGTCAACAGCTGCGACCAGGAGCGCTCCGTAGGGGAGGAAAGAGCCACCAGTGTCCCAACTGTCCCAACCAGAGGCAGCACCCGGCCGCGCTCGATCGGGAGCGCTGTGGGGCGTCTACGCCATCCTCGCAACCCCGTTCCTCCCTGATGGAGCCCTTGACGAGGCAAGCCTGCGCCAGCTCACGCTGGCAACAAGCATTGACGGGGTCACGGTCCTCGGGGTAGCGGGGGAAGTCCACAAGCTGACGGATGCAGAACGATCCCGCGTGCTCGCGGCCGTCGTTGAGACCGTGGATGGGCGAGTTCCGGTCGTGGCGGGTGTCTCCCGGGACGGGACTGATGCGGCGATTGTGGCGGCGCGTGATGCGGAGGAAGCCGGCGCCGTTGCTCTCATGATTGCACCCCCCGCATTCGCTCAGGCGGGAGCGAGCCTCACCGAGCACTTCCGGCGGATCGGGGACGCCACCCGCCTGCCGATCGTCCTCCAGGACTTCCCGCCCGCGAACGGCGTCACCCTGTCCCGCAGGCCATGGCCGATCTCGTTGCCTCCGTGCCCTCCATCGTCACGATCAAGCTGGAGGATCCGCCGACGCCCCTGCGGATCGCTCAAACGCTTGCCTTGACCGGAGATCAAGTGACCGTCCTCGGCGGCCTCGGGGGGGTCTACCTGCTGGATGAACTCCGGCGCCGAGCCAGTGGCACGATGACCGGCTTTGCCTTCCCCGAAATCCTTGCAGCCATCTGGCGAGCCTGGGACGGTGGTGATACTCAGGCAGCCAGCGGAATCTACTACCGCTGGCTGCCGCTTATCGCCTTTGAGGGCCAGCCGAAGATCGGTCTCGCCATCCGTAAGGAATTGCTCCGCCGGCGCGGCTTCATCGACCACGCCACCGTTCGCCAACCCGCCCCGGCAGTGAACGGCAGGATCTTGGAGGACCTCGACGCTACGCTCGCTGCCCTCAATCTCGATCCATCCCGACCGATACCGCCCTCATCTGGCTCCGTCTGAGCGGAGCCGACGTGTGCTGGAGCGTTGCATCGCTCTAATCGTTGGGCCAGGACGGAGGCCACCAACCGCTGGGATCGCCGAAACGGGCTATCGCGCCCCCCGACGTGGCGAACCGGTCCTGCCAGCGGTTGATCGAGGCCGTCGACGCCAGGTGTTCGACACGATGCTCCCCACCGCCAATAGCGCCAGAAAACCCAGTGCGGCGGCAATCCAGGGAACGAGCGAACGACCATCGTCAATCGGTGACCCGGCCACAAACCGGGAGAAATGATCGACTGGGGCGGCCACGGCCTCCGGGCGCAGCAAGGAGCCATCCAGCCGCTGCAGCCGCTCTTCCTCCACCCTGTAGATCGCCGTCTCGGACGGTTGCTCGCCCGTACCCAGCGCCAGACTCAACTCCACGGGGTCGGCAGGTTGCACTACGGGAGTGCCGTCCGCCGCCTCGACCGTGATGTCGAAGGCAGTTCCCGGCACCAGTTCGACATCGGCTAACACCGGTAACCACGAATCCGGCACCGGGCGGATTCGGACCGTGACCGGCGCATTGAACGCGCCAGGCGGCACGTTCAGGGTTGCACCGCCAGGACTCGTGAGCGTTCCGCCCTCGGGACCGATGGTCGCCACAACCTCGTTGCCCACCGGCGCCTCAGTCGTGGAAGGCGGCGTTGTCGGCACCACGGGCGACGTCGGCATACTGGGCAGGGAAGCCGTTGTCGGAGCTGGAGATCCGACGGGTTCCGGCGTATCCCGGACCGGATCAGGGATGGGCGTCGGCGTGTCGGTGCCTCCCTCCCGTTGATCAGTCATTGGTCCCGATGAACCATCAGAACCGCCAGTTCCATCGGACAGTTCAGCTGGAGGGGGCGCCTCAGGGGCCATCTGCTCTTCTCGGTCCGCACTGCCACGCTCTGGAGCATCCGCCGCCGACAGACCCGAGGCGTCATCCGCGCCGCCAATCGTGGAGCTACCCGATCCAGCAGCAGAGCTGGACGCACCCGTGTTGACCGGCAACTCGGCGACGGGAGGCTCAATCTCCTCCTCCAAGGGGGCCGTCGTCTCGACCGAATCACTGGCGCCATCCTCAATGAGAGCGTCGCCGGCTGGGGCTGATTCGGGGAGATCGGCGGCTGGCACAACGTCAATGGCGCACTCCACCGTCTCGCCGCTGGGGTCAGTCGCATACACGTACGCGGTGATAGGCGTCCCGACATCAGGAACCTGCCAGGCGAGGGATGCGGCATCGCCATCAGACAACGAGCCCACCAGCGTCCCACCGCCATCCGCGTCGGGGTCAAACAGCGTGTTTGGCGCCTGGCTCGGCCACCGGCCATGGGTCACATCCATCACCAGACTGCCGCTGCCGTACAAGGTGATGGCGGCTAGGTCGCCGCCCGTCGCAACCGCCGGGCAATCAAGCGATGCGGAAAACGGCTCCGGCTCGATCGTCGCACCGAGGACCAGGGTGGACGCGGACGCCAGCCACTCCCCACTGTCGGGATCGACGACGGCAAAGGTGACGGTCAAGTCCTCGGTCGTCTCAGGGGCCTGCCACTCGATCGCAAACCCGCCAGCGCCCGCGTAGGTGCTCTCCCCGGTCTCCGGGAAGACGCCGGCGTCCGCCCTCAGGAGCGCTCCGCTGACCCCGTCTACTCCGACGGACGCGATCTCTCCTGATTCGACCGTCTCAGGCAGATCGAGGGCCGGCGCGGGAATCTCAGCCGGCGCTTCCGCACCGTCATCGCTGCTGGTGCCATCATCCCCGCTCGCGTCGTCGCTGCCCTCTCCGCCATCCCCGCCCCCACCATCGATAACGCCATCGTCGCTGCCGCTGCCGTCCTCGCTGGTGTCGTCCTCATCGCCGGGATCGACGGGGGGCGTCAGAACCTCAAGAGCGTTTGCGAGAGACAAGCTGTCGGTCTCGGCGAGGCTCTGGCTGTTGACGGAGTAGACCACGTCGTCGACTTGCCAGTAGATCAGGTCATACGCGGGCGTCAGGTCGTGGTAGGCGGGGTAGCCCTGCACCTCCGCGTTTTGCACAAGCTGATTGTTACGGTCGTACCAGGAGAAATCAGGGATGGTCCCGCCGACAGTGCCAGTAATTTCGAGGAAGGTCGGAGGCCCGCCGGGCAGCATCCAGTAAAGGCTGTAGTAGCCGGGGCTGGCCGTGACCCGTGGTTCACCCGCGAAGGGCGCCGGAACCCACCCCGGCACAAGCACATTGAAACCCAGGTCCAGCCTGGCGGCCGTGTCCCCGCTCATCCATTCAGGAGTCGCCCTCATATCGCTGGAGGCTGATGGCGGACCAGGGGCGGCGGCGGCAGGAGCCGCCGAGTGATACGCACTGACGAGGAGGGCGAGGGCCGACAGCAGCGCGAGCAATCGCCCGTGCACCTCTATCAGTCCGTCTCGTCCCACGGGCATCGTCCTCTCGGTGCGGCGGCTTGGAACGAGCCCTCCAGGCAGAGACCAGGCCAGTGAAGCCATCCGGAACACTGCCGCAAAGGGGCGAGTAGCTAAGGTACCACCCGCAGCCGTCCGTTGACGACAAGGCACCACCGTGGGCTATCACATTTAGGCATTCGCTGGAGTGCAGATACCCGTGCAGCCGGCCGAGGAGGTGTTCGCTAGCGAGAAAACCTCGGCAAGCCTGGCCGTCCACGGGTGTGAGCAACACCAGCGTCGCCTTTTGACCCTCTGTAGGGGGATAAGGGAAGGGCTGCGATTGGTCCTCATCAGCTGGATGCGATTGCCCTCGCACTCCTCCCAGGCGAGATCGGAAAGCTCTGATCGATAGAGCAAGGACGGTAGCTTTAGCTGGGCCTCATCGGCACGTGACTATCAGGAAGACCGAGCAGCGGCAAGCACGGCTCGAGTCCTGTGATGCGTACTGGCGGGCGCTGAGTATGCAACCACCGTTCGCGCGGGAGCCGCAAACGCTTGTCCAGCCGGACGGTGTCCCCAAAGGGCTGGTAGTACTGCCCGTTGGAAATGTATCCGAGCTTGTCGATCACGCGAAGGGAGGCAGCATTATCTGCCCAGGCACCGATGTACGCTTCGCGAGCCTCGAGCCACTCGAAGCCCAGCGTCAGGATCGCCTGTCCCATCTCGGTGCCGAGCCCATGCCCCTGGTACGGCAGCCCAAGCCAGCAGCCCGAGCCGAAGCAACCCGTGGCGGCGAAGCTCTTCGAGGTGATGTGTTGCATGCCGATCGGCCTGCCCTCAAAGAACACGGCAAACCCGAGATCCCAGTCGTTGGCGTCCCAATGGGCGATCGTGTTGAAGAATGACTGGAGGAGCCCTCGCTCTGCATGGGGGGCGGGCTCGTACATCCAAGGAGCCTGGAATGGGGCGCCACCTGGACGCTGGATACCGCCGCGCAGAATGCTCCCCAGGTCGATCAAGTCGGTGTCGGTGGGCAGCTTGAGCTCAAGCCGGGGCGTCGTCAGGGTGAGGCCATAGAATGGCCAGACCGCGCTCAGCCGATCACGCACGGACATCCGCTCGCTCCTCTCGTTTGCTTAAAGCGTTAGAGTAGTTCAATTATATCAATCTAGCGCAAACAACACCTCACGAAGCATCAATGACGTAAGGTAATGGCATTTGGATTCAACCGAGTGACTCATCCCCAATGCCGACCTGGAGACCCTTCCTCGGCGCGGTCCGGTCCACATTCTGGACCTAAGTTTGCTAAGGTTTTCAAGCGTGTTGACAGTCCCGGTTGGACGCCTCGGCGACCTAAAACACCCACCTACGGACGGCCCGACGGTCAGATGCGATGGCCCTGAGGCAGCGCTCCGTCACACCGCGAGCCGGGAGCGGCAGGCGCCGAGTTCGGAGGGCAGCGGCAGGATGTACGGGGGAACTGGCAACCGGCGAGCCCGGAACGTCCTAAAGGAGCGCGCCGCGGCCGGACGGCAGCCGCACCACGCTCCGACCGGCTCAGTCCTTCCCGCCGCCCCGGCCCTTGTTGTCGTTGTCCTTCTTGTCGCGGCCTGATCCGGGACCGCGGCTAATGGCGTCCCGGGAGGCAGACGTGAACGAAACCGGCCGCGAAGAGGCAAGGTCTGTTTCCAGGCTCGTCTCGTCAATCAAGAAGTACTGACTAGGATCTTCCTGGAGGTTTCTCAGCGTGACGGTGTTGGTGCC
>JALYMD010000394.1 GCA_030773875.1 Chloroflexota bacterium
GATGGGCAACCGGTGGGGCGTGGCCCTCGTGACCGGCAATCTCGGTATCGTCGCCCTGGACCGCGGTGACTTGACCCGCGCTGCCGACCTGCTCCGGGAGAGCCTCACGGGCCTCCAGGAGATGGGCGATCGGTGGGGCGTGGCGACACTGCTGGAGGGACCGGCCCGCGCCGCGGCGGCGCTCGGTCAGGCGGCGCGAGCGGCCCGCATCTTCGGGGCTGCGACGGCCCTGCGGGAGCGCATCGGGGCCCCCCTCAAGGGACCGTTCCGGCCTGGGAGTGTCCACAACTTGGCCCTGGTCAAGACGGCGCTGGGGGAGGAAGCATTCGCCGCAGCTTGGGCGGCCGGACGAGCGATGACGCCGGAGGAGGCCGTGGCGGAAGCCGTTGTCGCGATCCCCGCACCAGCCCCTGCACCCTGGCCGTCTCCACCTGATCCTCGCGATCCCGCCACCCGCCTCGGCTTGACCGCTCGGGAACTAGATGTGCTACGCCTATTGATTGAGGGCAGCACCGACCGCGAGATTGCCGAGGCGCTTTTCATCGGCCATCGGACGGTTGCCACCCACGTCTCCAACATCCTCGGCAAGTTCGGCGTCAAGTCCCGCGCCGCCGCCATCACCTTCGCGCACCGCAGCCGCCTCGTCTAAGCGGCTCTCCGCCGCTGGTCATCAGGCGTATTACCTAGGCCTCCCCATCAGCGCCCCCGCGGTCTTCGTGAACGTGTCAAGAGCCGGTCCATGGAATGTCACAGGGTCCCTCACCAGGGCCATGTTCCCGGATCCGCGTGCTAGGGCCGGTCCACGACGCAAGATTGACTCTGCTCGGTCGTTCAGCGGCAGTTCGGGTTCTGCTCTCGTTCGGAAAGGTACGAGACAGCTGAGGAGGAAGCGAGGGGACCGTATCCTGGGGCTTGGTGAGCTTGCAACTGCCAAGACCAAGGAGGTCCCCTCATGGCGAAGTCTACCCAATCGAGTCGCCGCCGCTTCCGCCGCATCGGGGGCGGCGCCAGCCTCTGCCTCCGCTATCGGCTCCCCCGCTCGGCCGGGCGGCTGCCCCGCGCACCGCAGCTCAGTCGGGAAGCGCGGGTCCGGTTGCACTTTCTCGCGTACGCCAAGACCCACTCGGTGGCCGCCACCTGCGATCGCTTCGGGATCGCTCGCAGCACGTTCTATCGGTGGCAGCGCCGCTATGACCCGAACGACCTGCGCTCGCTGGAGGACCGTCCGTCCCGGCCCCGCCAGCCCCGTCAGCCGACCTGGACGGCCGCGCAGGTCGCGGCGGTCCGGCGGCTACGGGAGGAGCGGCCCCGCTGGGGCAAGGACAAACTCCGACCCGTCCTCGCCACCCAGGGCGTGCCCCTCTCGGTCTCGATGGTGGGACGGATCTTGGCCGATCTCACGCGCCGCCGCGTGCTTGCGGAGCCGCGGGTGGCGCGCCTGCGGCCCCATGCCCGTCACTGTCGCCCCTACGCCGTGCGCAAGCCGAAGGATTACCTGGTCGAGCAGCCCGGCGACCTCGTCCAGGTCGACACGATGCACCTGAGCCCGCTGCCCGGCGTCGAGCGCCGCCAGTTCACCGCCGTCGATGTCGTCAGCCGCTCCGCGGTCGTCGAGGTCCGCAGCGTCGCCACCGCCGGGACCGCCACCGCCTTCTTGGACGTGCTCCAGGCCCGGATGCCCTTCCCGGTCACGGCGATCCAGGTCGACGGGGGCAGCGAGTTCAAGGCGGCCTTTGAGACCGCCTGCCAGGACCGGGGCCTCCAGCTCTTCGTCCTGCCGCCCCGGAGTCCGAAGCTCAACGGCAAGGTGGAACGACTGAACCGGACGTTCCGAGCGGAGTTCTGGGAATGCTATGGGGGGGAGGTGGATCTGCCGCCGCTCCAGGCCGCGCTGCGAGGGTGGGAAACCACATACAATGCGGTCCGGCCACACCAAGCCCTGGGCTACCTCACTCCCGCCGCTTACCTCACCACCCTCCCCTCGCCCCATCTGTAGCGGCGGTCCCGAACGAGTACAGTTCTTTGACACTCCGACCCGCCCTCCGCTAGACTTAGTTTGGATAGGGGCCGCTAGCTCAATTGGCAGAGCAGCTGACTCTTAATCAGCGGGTTGTAGGTTCGAGTCCTACGCGGCTCACCCGAGGAAAAGCCCGAAACGACGGGCAAAGCGAGAGGCCGCCCCATACGGGGACGGCCTTTTTGTTTCCCGGTGTAGCCACGCATGTAGCCAAGATGTCTCGGTTCCTCCTGGGGAGGGCTAGGGCGTAGCCGCTCGTCCACTGCCCGGGACGCTGCCTTACAGCCATCGGCATCGGTCCTTCCCCGAAGGGTCGTCGGTTGCTCTCGTTCGGAAAGGTACGAGACAGCTGAGGAGGAAGCGAGGGGACCGTATCCTGGGGCTTGGTGAGCTTGCAACTGCCAAGACCAAGGAGGTCCCCTCATGGCGAAGTCTACCCAATCG
>JALYMD010000395.1 GCA_030773875.1 Chloroflexota bacterium
GTTTTCTCCCTGAGCTGAGAGAAGAAATTTTCCCGTTGCGCGGCGTTCCGTTCAACCGCCCACGCTGTCACCGGCCGCGACTCCGGGGCGGTGAGCAGCCGGGTCGATGTCCTCCCACGGACCGGCCCCGTCGCTGTCCCACACGGGGTGCCAAACTGGATGGACAACCGGCGGGGTCGCGGTAATCGGAATTCGATAGCACCCTCGAGGTTGCCCCTCGGCGTAGCCCAGGATGACAGGGCCAGCTGCATACCAGCGCACGCCGACCCCGGCCGCACCATGCCGGCTCACAGCATCCGGGACGCTGTTCGGCTCAGGCCGCGAATCTGCCGCGAAGTGGGATTCGAGCCAAACACCGAAGTCCCGCACGTCGCCGCCATCGCCGCGCCAAAGAGCGGCAATCCATCGATCGTGCGCGCGGGCCAAATCCCGAGGGGTTAGCATCGTTGGTCCTCCCTCGACCTGCTCGGATCACCGGACCATCCGGCGGTCCCAGCCGTTTGTTGAACTTTTGTTGTCTAGATTACCAAAGGTTGTCCAGCGCGTTCCATGCCTCTTTAGAACGAGCGAGCCTGGCAAAGACGTGGTTGACGCCTGGGGCAGGCGAGAAGGTTGCCGAACCTATTCCCTCTAGTTGGTGCACCGGCCGCAGAGGTCGTCGCGTTGGCGGCACTGATGGGTCCAGACGGACGCAGACGGGGCACGGGATGTGCATCCCCTAGTGGTGTTGCCCGAGGGCGCGGCTCGTCGCCGGAGCCCGACCGGCCGGTCAAGCAGGAGGCACTCACATGGCGAACACTGGTAATGGTTACGATGTTTCACCGGAGGCGGTCGGCAAGTCCCGGACCGAGGGGTCGGACACTCCGCGGGGCGTCGGCAAGTGGCTGGGGCTGAACTGGATGATCTTTGGGGCGGTCGTGATCGTCCTCGCCATCGGGATCATCGTCACACTCGTTTTCGCCGCGTCGAATTAGCGCCAACCCTTCCCGCACCGTCCGGCGGTGTCGAGCCAGAGGCGGTGACATCCGCGGCGTGAACGCTGGAACTTGGTTCCGCTGCGGCATCTCTGCGTGCCACGTCTCTCCTCGCGGCGTCCCCCATGCGTACCTCACCCGAGCGGTAGGTACGAAGCTCCTGCCGCAGGAAGGCGATCTCTAGGCGCGCCGCCGCGAGGTCTTCGCGGAGGGCTGCTGATGCTGCAGCATTGCTGTCGCCTGTTCCCGCCCACTCCTCGGCCTCGCGCCCGACAAGGTAACTGGCGATCGAGGCGGTCACGAAGCCGAAGACGCTCACGGCGAAGACCCGAATGAGGACGGCGATCACCCGGGCTTCAGGGCTGACGGCGTATTTCTCGTTGTTGATCGTCGTCACCATGGCGGCCGCCCACCAGAGCGCGTCGCCGAAGGACTTGATCGTGGCTCCTTCGGCGTTGCGATCGAAGAAGAGAACGCCGACCGCGCCGGCCAGCGTGACGAGGATGGTCAGGGTCCCTACATAGGCGAGACGACGGCCCCCGCTGACCCGGCGTAGCACGCGCATCCCCCGGTTGACCCCGCCCAAGAGACGCACCAAACGGAGAGAGCGGACGGCGCGAACAGCACGCAGGGCGCGGAGGGGGCGCAGGAACGGCAGGGCCAGCGACAGGGCTCCGAGCCAGTTCTGTTGCAAGAACCGCAGCTTGGACGGCGCGACGACGAAGCGGATCGCAAAGTCGGCGAGGAAGATGGTCCAGATGATCACGAAGGCACGGTCCAACCACGCCCGCGCTGCGACGGAGCTGACCGCGTCCGCGTAGTCGACCAGAAGGAGCACGAGAAAGACGAACCCGAGGCCCACCATCACAGGCTCAAGCATCGCCTGCAAGTGCTCGAGGAGTTCGAAGCGCTCCACCGTGCCAGGGGCGCGGTCAGCCTGGTTTTCGTCGGAATGTGGCGTTCTGTCCTCGGGCATCCTTGATCCCTTGCCGGAGCGGTCCCCGTCCTCGTACGGCCCGGGGCACGCAGGAACGGGGCCAGATGGTGAACGGCCGATGCGGGCGAGGTATCAACTGTCGCCGCCCACGTCCCATCTACACTTGACGCATCCACAGGATTACAGAACCGTCATAGCCACTCATCGCGACGGGCTGTCTTCCGTTGAGGTGCGCGGTCAAGGTCAAGCGGGCGAAAGCAGACGGGAGCATGGGCAGTGAACCTGGACAGCCTCTCGCGGGATTACCTGGCCCTGTCGTTCGGCATCGGGCGGCACCTGCCGGGCTACGTCGACAGCTATTTCGGCCCGGCGGAGGTGCGGGAAAACACAGCGGCCGCGGAGCCGGCGACGCCGGAAGGCTTGCTGGAGCAGGCCGAGGTGCTGGCCGAGCAGGTGGCCGATGGGGAGGGACCGCCCGACCGGCTAGGGTTCCTCGGGGCGCAGGCGCGGGCGATGATCGCGACGTGCCGCAAGCTCGCCGGTGACGACCTCTCCTACGCCGATGAGGTTCGCGGGTGCTTCGACATCGCCCCAACCCGGACCCCGGAGGCGGTGTTTGAGCAGGCGATCGCTGAGTTGGACGATCTCCTGCCGGGTGACGGCCCGGTGAGAGAGCGAATGGTTGCCTGGCGGCGGCGCTTTGAGGTGGCTCCCGAGGTGGCTCGAACGCTGCTTGACGTGGTGATGCCGGAGGTCCGACGACGGACGCTGGAGGTAGTGGACCTGCCGCCAGAGGAGGCAGTTGAGTTCGCGTTTGTCTCTGACAAGCCGTGGAGCGGCTACAACTGGTACCTGGGCCGATCCCGATCGCGGGTGGAACTCAACACCGATCTGCCGATCCGGGCCAACGCGCTGACGGGCCTGATCTGTCACGAGGCGTACCCCGGCCATCACACGGAGTGGACGCTGAAGGAGCATCACCTCTACCGGGAGCTTGGGTTGGGCGAGTTCGCGATCCAGTTGATCCACACCCCGCAGGCCGTGATCGCCGAGGGCATCGCGACGCTGGCGGAGTCGATCCTGTTCCCGGATGGCGATCTGCACCGCTGGCAAGCGGAGCACCTCTATCCCCTCGCGGGCTTGGAAGGTGATCCAGAGCGGGAGACGCGGTTGGACGCGGCCCAGCGGGCGTTGCGGGCGGTGAACGCGAACGCGGCGCTGCTGCTGCACGCGGACGGTGCTCCAGAGGACGAGGTGGTGGCCTACATCGCCCGCTACGGGCTGCGGGACGAACCTGAGGCGCGACAGAACCTGCGCTTCATCGCCGACCCGCTCTGGCGCGCCTACGTCTTTACCTACCACGCCGGCCGGGATCTTCTAGGGCGCTGGCTCTCCAACGGGTCTCGGACAGAGCGGTTTCGCACGCTGCTGACTGAGCCTGTCTGGCCGTCGGAGGTCGAGGGATGGATCGCGGCGGAGGCTGGGGAAAGGGCTACACCCCGCTAAGCGGCGACGCCACCCTTCCGGCTTGCTGTGGCCGCCGTGTCGTGACGAGGCAAGACATCACCGGAAGGCGGGAGCGAGCAACTGGCTAGGATCGGGCCTAGGCAAGACGAAAACGGAGGA
>JALYMD010000396.1 GCA_030773875.1 Chloroflexota bacterium
GTTCACCACTGCTTTGCCCCCCACACCCCGAGCGGTGCGGCGCTGCCCCAAGTGCTTGAAACGACGACCTCTACGACCTCAGCCGCCCGGGAGCCTAACATCTGGGTTAGCGAGGGCCATCGTGACGGACGGAGCGGAACGAGTTCCGCCAGCGCCTCGCGACCCGAGGGTCCACGTCCCCGTCAATCTTCGCTAAAACTCCTCGTCGTAGCCCTGGAAGTCCTTGATCAACTCCCGCACCTGACCAGTGACCGACTGCACCGCGGAAGTGACCCGCTCCCGCTCCTCCGGTCCCAACAATGCGTAGTAGACCAAACTGCCCGCTGCAGCCCCCCAGAAGAGCATTGCGCCAGTGTCCTTACCCGTTTCCACCGTCGCGTCAGCCGCCTGCCTCGAAACAGCCTTCGCCCGCCCACCGACCTCACCGGCCTTCCCGGTAACGACGGTGCTCGCCTCCTTCGCCTTCACACTGCTTGCCGCGACCGCCTGCGCTGCGTGGACCGCTTGCGGGCGGAGGTCCGCCTGGACGATCTCAGCCGCTTCGGCTGCACGCTCTCGGGTCGTCTCCCAGAGATCCAGGGCGGTTGACGCCGCCTGGACGGCGAGATCGCGAAGTGATGGCACCACCTCCGAAGTCACACGCTGAGACATCTCCGGCACGCGCTCCTTCGCGGTCGAGGCGATCAGCGAGCCGGCTTCCTTCGCACGCCCGGCGCCCGTGCTGGCGGCGCTCGACACTTGGCCAGCGACCGATAGCGCAGCCGGAGTAATCTGGTCACCTATCCGGGAGACATTGGACCAGCGGTTCCTCGACGCTCCTCCCAGCAGCGAGCCTGCTCCACGTGCCCGTTCCAGGCCTGTCTCCGCGACTCCAGCAGCTTGTTTCGCGCCGGACTGCACCACCGTCGCGGCCTGGCCGCCGACGCGCTGTGCTGTACGGCTCACCCGCTGAGCTACCTCGCCGGTCCCGTCTACGCTCAAGCCGCCGAGGCGTTCCTTCGCTACCTGGGCCATTCGCCGCCCCTGGTCGACGGCTTCCCGGGCGCTGCGCTCAGCCCGCTGGAGTGCCTTCCGCTCGCGGACACCCGATCGGACATCCTTCCCGGTCGTCTTCGTCGCTTCCGACGAGCGACCTCGGACCGCCCGAATTAGCATGGTCCTCTTCGACACCCGATCCTCAGAGGTCTCAGAGCCCCGTCGTCCCCGTTTCTGCCGGTGCTCCACCGCGGTGACCTGCCGTACCTCGGTCTTGCCCGTGTCCTGTTCTTCCCTGTCTAGGGCTGCGAGCAGGACCGCTAGGAGACCCGCACCTGCCCCGGCGCCAAGCACGATCTGGAGGTTCGTCGGTGACGCTTCGGTTCTCTGCATGCGAATCACCTCGCTTTCGTGTCCAACCGTCCTCGGCATGAATTCTAAGGGAAGATGGGGCGGTAGGGGCACCGGCCAGAGATCGGCCCGTCGCATCGACCGGCATGTAGAGCGTCCAGCCAACCGCCCACTCGTCCGGTCGGCGCGATATTCTGTCGCACCCGCCTTGGTGCCCGGTTGTCCAGTCGCCGCTTCGATCCGTATACTCCGGCCGAGCATGGGAAGCACTTTCAATCGTTCGTTCTACGATGTGGTTGTCATTGGCGGGGGGCACGCCGGCTGCGAGGCGGCGCTAGCGGCTGCGCGTGCCGGTTGCTCCACCCTGATGCTGACCCCAAACCTGGACCGCATCGGCTTCATGCCGTGCAATCCCTCAATCGGGGGACCAGGTAAGAGCCATTTGGTCGCGGAGATCGACGCCCTGGGTGGCGAAATGGCCAGGGCCGCCGATCGCGCGGCTCTCCAAATTCGCGAGCTCAACTCCAGCAAAGGCCCTGCTGTCCGCGCGGTCCGGGTCCAAGCCGACAAGAGCCTCTACGCCCTAGCGATGAAGGAAGCGCTTGAGCTCCAGCAGGGTCTCCACCTGCGCCAGGACGAGGCCGTGTCGCTCCTCCTGGAGGGGCGGGCGGGTGAGTGCACCCGGGTGCGCGGCGTCGAGACGCGGGCATCCGGGACCATCACCGCCTCTGCAATTGTCATCACCGCGGGCACCTTTCTTCGGGGTGCGATGATCGCGGGTGAGCATCGGCAGCCGGGCGGGCGCTGGGGCGACGCCGCCGATACGAAACTCGCCGGCTCCCTCGGCGAGATCGGTCTCGCTCTGCGGCGTTTCAAGACAGGCACGCCGCCGCGAATCGACGCTCGCACCATCGACT
>JALYMD010000397.1 GCA_030773875.1 Chloroflexota bacterium
AGGCCGTCGACCTCCGCATGCCCCTTGACCGCGGCGACGGTATAGGCCAGGAGCACCAGCGGGTTGAGTACCGCGCCCAGGATGAGCAGCCGCCGGTCATCGAGCCCGATGAGGGCAGCCCCGATGAGGTGGGCCAGTCCGGCGACAACCAGCACTGGCGTCGGGGGAGCTTTGTAACTCTCCGGCGCGGCCGGTGACGCGATGACGAGGTACACGACGGCGGCGACGAGCGACAGCATGACGGCGAGCCACTGCGTCAACGACTCTGCTGCGAACTGCATGATATCTGGCATTTTGCTCCTCCTTCGGTGTCGAAGCGCGGGTTGGAGGTGGACCCTGCCACGGGTCCCAATCTAGGGATTGGGAGGCGCTCACGCATCGGTGGCTCTACCGAATCGCAATACCTAACGTGGGCCAGAGGGTCTACCGTATGAGACACGGGCAGCGCCCCGCCCACGCCTTCGAGATGGCGAGCCTGCTCAAGTTCCCTGTCGAGAAGAAGGCGCCTGCACGCAGCGCACGACCGCGTGTTTACGTGCCTAGGAAAACTGCGAGGCGTCCGGCGCGTCCAAGAACGTCGGCGGAACGTGGTCCGCCAGCCACACGAACTCGTTGCCGAAGTAGAAGGGCACGCCTGCCGCATGGGCTTCCGCGGCCCGGACGACCAGGATCGTGGGCTTGCCACCCTTGCGCCCGCCTACCTGCCGCGCTGTGGCCTCGTCCGTAGAGAGGTGGACGTACTGACGTCGCATCGGCTTCAGCCCCTCGCTCAGGATCGCCGGCAGGGCCCGCGAGGGGGTCCCGTGGTAGAGGACAGATGGCGGTGCGGCAGGGGTTCGGGCAAGTTTGCCGGGGAGAGAGTGGCCGTAACGGGCGCGGATCTGTCCATGTTCCAGCTCGAACCGGGCCTTGTCCGAACGGGCGATCATCCGATGCAGGTCATCGAGCTTGAGTCCGCGCCAGGCTGCCCGGTGCTCGCGCAGCGCCTGGAGCAGATCGTCGACCGGCACCCATCCTCCCTCGTCCACCTCTAGTTCATAGAGCCAGGGTGCGTGCCGCAGGGCGTGAGAGACCGTTTTGCTCAGTTGAACGAGGTCGGTGGCCATGATGTTGTCCCCTCAGGAAGCACGACCGACGGAGCCAGGCCCGGTCCTCTTCTACCCCTGGGATTGCTGGTACTGCGCCTGAACGTAATGCAGCAGCGTCACGAAGACGACGCCGCCGATCACGTTCCCGAGCAGAGCCGGCAGGAAGTTTGCCGTCAGCCAGTCACCAACTGTGATCGGCGCACCGAGAAACATGGCGATGAACATCTGCGCGGCGGAGATCACCACGTTGTTGAAGCCGGCCAGGACCACCAAGGTTGCGATCACCCAGATCAGGACGAGCCGCGCCCCGATTCCCTCGGCGGCAATCAGCATCCAGGCCAGAGCCGTCATCAGCCAGCCGGCGAAGAGGGCTTTGACGAGGGCGGTCCAGAAGGGGTAACCGGCCAGAGTCGTTGCGAGTTCGAGGATGCCCGTCGCCGGGCTGGTGTCGAGAACTCCAGGACGCGAGATCAGGAACGCGAAGAGCAAGGACCCGACCAAGTTGGCCCCGAGGCTGACGGTCCAGAGGGTGACAAGCTGCCGGAGTGAGCCACGGCGCATCAGGACACCAGCAACCGGTAGGAAAAAGTTTTCGGTGAACAGTTCGCTTTTCCCGATCAGCAGGATGAGGAAGCCGGTCGGAAACGCAAGAGAACCCGTGAGGTGGGCCAACGACGGTGCCGCTAGCGACCCGCCCACCGACCCGCCTGCCCAAGCCATGGCCACCACGCCGAAGCCGATGCTCATCCCGCCGATGAAGGCCGTGATGGCGGTACCGCCGAGTCCCCGGTGCAGCCGGCGGGCACCGATTTTGGCAGCGTCGTCGATGACCTCCGGTGCTTCCTGGCCGAGTGGCTTCGGTTCTGCGTCAATCTCGGCTGGCCGGTATCCCCCTGGTGGTTGTTCATCCTGATCGTGCCTGTTCCGCTGCTCCAGTGCCACTGCCTCGCCCCCGTCTTCCACACCCTTATCCGCTTGCCCGGTAGCGCGAGTTCCAGCTATCACACCGGAGCGCGTCCGGCAGGAGCCCTGCTGTCTCTTGGTCGTTCAAACCAGCCCTGCTCCGTGGGGTGTTGCCCGGGTTCCTCAGGCCAAGCCTCAAGCACGGTTCTGTCGCGGCATCCGATGTGCGCGCGGGTGGGCCGGGTAAATCTCTTGTTGGGCCGGCCCTGGCTGAAGCGACAGGCGGCGCGCTGGCCTTCGGTGTCCACCCGGTACCCACCGCCTCCAGAGCCTTGGGCATGAACCGCGCCGTCACAGGTGCTGGCGCCTGGAGACGAGGTGGACCGGACTCCGCGGCTCTTGAG
>JALYMD010000398.1 GCA_030773875.1 Chloroflexota bacterium
TCGCTACCCGGTACGAGAAACTGGAGGAGACCTACCATGCCTTGCTCACCCTCGCTGCCATCCGGCTCTGGTTGCCCGTTTGAAGACACACCCTAGTCGTCCGCGGGAGCGCCAGTCTCCGTGGCCGAGAGCCGGACGCTGCTTGAGGGTCCCCGCATGGCGACCGCAAGCACGTGATCAATGATGCGGGCGGGGATGTCAACGCCGGTGGTGTCGATGCTGTTGCGGAACTCCATGGTGTAGTTGACCTCGTTGACCAGGAGCCCTCGCTCGCTTTCCAGCAGGTCCACCGCCAGCACCCCGCCGCCGACGGCCGCCGCCGCCGCCCGGGAGGCGTCGTCGATCTCCGGCGTGACCGGGCAGTTGCTCGCCTGGCCGCCGCGGGCGGTGTTGGTGATCCAGTGGGGCGAGTCGCGGTAGATGGCGCAGATGGTTTCGTCGCCGACGACAAACGCCCGAATGTCGCGGCCCGGCTTGGCGACGTATTCCTGGATGTAGAAGGCACCGTGGTGGAACGACCCGAGGGTCACCTTGTGCTCCAGCAGCGCCTCGGCGGCGTCGCGGTCGCTGACCCGCGCCAGCAGCCGGCCCCAGGAGCCGACCGCCGGCTTGAGGACCACGGGGTAGCCGATTTCCTCGATCACGGCCAGCGCCGACTCCGGGGTGAAGGCGATCACGGTCCTCGGCGTCGGCACCCCTTCCCGAACCAGCGCCGCGGAGGTCAGCAACTTGTCGCCGCAGACGTTCGCCACGCCGTAGGCGTTGACCGTGGGAACGCCCCAATCCTCCAGCACCTTGAGCGTGTAGAGCGCCCGCAGGTGGTTGATGCAGCGCTCCAGCACCACATCGCAGCCCAGGAGATCCGCGCGCCGCGCGTTGAGATCCAGGGTCAATTGCCGGTCGTCGAAGCGCACCACGCGGACGCCGCGCCGCTCCAGTTCCCCGAGCAGCAGCTTTTCCTCGACCCGAACGCGCGAGAGGAGAAGACCGACGGTGATGGGTGCAGGCATGAGGGACGAGACTCCTGAGGGTAACTGTGGAACGTTGCGACTAACGAGTCGTGGCGGCGGATCGTGGGAGCAGTTGTCACCCGGGGATAGCACCCGTCGCCCGCGGATCAATCCCCGGGCTCACCCCGCGATGCCGGCTGAAGCCGGCTGCGATGGGTCCGCGACCTGCTCCAGGTTGTCCCAGAGGCGTTGCGCGGCGTGTCGTTCTCGTTGGTTTTCCACGTAGGCGACCACGTCGGGGAGTGCCTGTTCACCGAATGACAAGACGCCATATTCTGCCTGCCAGGCAAAGCTCTCGATTCCTGGTTCGTCTGGAGGGTGGCGCAGGACATGGCTCGATGCTCCCTTGACCCGGCCGATCAGCATCGAGACGGCCGTGCTCGGGGAAATCGAAACGACGAGATGCATGTGGTCCGGCATAACGCTCACTGCATGGACCACCACGTCGCAGGTCTTGCACGTAGCCCGGATCGATCGCTCCACGATCCTCCCCGCCGACTCATCGAGCAACGCGTCCCGCCCCCGCGTCGCCCAGACAATGTGATAGAACAACCTCCAATACGGCACCGAAACGCTGCTCCCGTTTGGATCACGCTCACCGCAACTCGGAAAGAGCCGGCTTGAGCCGGCTTCATGGGGTGAGCCCGGGGATTGATCCCCGGGCGCGGGAGAACCCTGCCGGATCGCTCTCCCCAATTCAGACCATCACCTCGGTGCCCCGCTTCGCCGTCCGGACCGCCTCCTCGACGATCTCGGCGGCGATGTCGACATCGGTGGTGATCATTAGGCCGCGGAACTCGCCGCCGCTGTTGACCTCCACCACCTTCAGCCCGTCGTCCGTCTCGAAGAGATCCACCCCCGCCAGCCGGGCCCCGACGGCGGCGCAGGCGCGCAGCGCCAACGCCTCGATCTCCGGCGTCACCGGGCAGGGCAGGGAGGTAGCGCCGCGCGAGGCGTTGGTGATCCAGTGCTCGGCGGTCCGGTAGGAGGCGGCGAGCACTCGGTCCCCGATGGCGTAGGCACGGATATCTCGCCCCGGCTTGGCGACGTACTCCTGCACGTAGAAGATCTCGTGCTGGAAGGAGCCGTGCTCGGCCTTCTGCGTCAGCACCGCCTTGGCCTGCTCCGGTCCGTTGACCTTCGCCAGCAGCCGTCCCCACGAGCCGGTGACGGGCTTCAGCACCGCCGGGTAGCCGACCGCCTCGCAGGCGCGAAGCGCCGACTCGACCGTGTAGGCGAGCAGCGTCCGCGGCGTCGGTACCCCCGCCGCTTCGAGGGTGATGCTGGTCTGGGCCTTGTCGTCGCAGATCGCCACCGCCGTCGCGTCGTTCAGCGTCGGGATTCCCCAGCGCTCCAGCGCCCGCAGCGTGTAGCCGGATCGAGCGTGGGCCACGCCACGATCCAGGACCACATCAACGTCCAGTCCGCTCGCCGCCGCCGTCGGCGCCACGAGATCGAGCGCCAAATCGCGGTCAAAGAGGGACGTCACCGCCAGCCCACGCGCCCGCGCCGCGGCCAGGATCAGCTTTTCCTCCGGGCGCAGGTAGGTCAGCAGCACCCCGAGCCGAACCCCCTCGCTCCCAACGCCCCTCGTCCCTGCTGCTGACATCTGGCGTCTGGTGTCTGCCATCTCCGTCCCTGTCACAGCGCCACCAGCACATTCGTCAGGACGCGGATCGCCCGCGCGTAGTCGGCAAGCACGATCCGCTCCTCAGGGGTGTGGTCCAGCGCGGCGTCGCCGGGGCCGTAGGCGACGATCGGGCAGCCCCATGCAGGCCCGACGACGTTCATGTCTGAGGTGCCGAGCTTGACCGTGAACCGTGGCGTCCCGCCTTCGGCCCGGATCGCGCGCAGGAACGGGGCGCTGAGCGGCGACCGCCTGTCCGTCCGATACCCTTCCTGGCAGCCGTCCACGATGAGCGCCGCGTCCCCGGCAAGGTCGTGCAGCCGGGAGCGCAAGGCGTCAACATCCAGTCCCGGCGGCAGCCGCAGTCCGATCGAGAGGTTCGCTTCGTCGGTCAGGCCGTCACTGGTCGTGTTCATCGCTCGCAGGGAGTGGCCGATGGACCCGAACGCCCCCGGCGCGCCCTCGTTGCGCGCCGCCAACTCCGTGACCAGCGCATTCCAGAAGGTCACCGCCTCCTCGGCGACCGATTCACCCGGCCCCGCGGTATGGCGGCCGCCGCGCCGCAGCCGGTAGCGGAGGGAGAGGGTGCCCCGGTACCCCAGGCAGATCGCGTCCCAACCGCTCGGCTCCCCGATCACGCAGAGATCCGGGGCCGGCCAGGTCGCGACTAGGGACGCGCCAGGGGAGCCGATCGTCTCCTCCC
>JALYMD010000399.1 GCA_030773875.1 Chloroflexota bacterium
GTCGACGTCTGTCTGCCTGGGTCTCTGAGTGGAGCGGCCTCAGCAGAACACAACATGCCGTTAACCCCTCGTTGATCACGTGTTCATGTCGTGCCAAAACGGAATCCGTAGCATAAGATGGCGCACCTCTCGGGCATGGGCTCGTTGTTGCCCGAGGGGTGGCCGCAGAGATGGCGGCCGTGGCGCACCGGAGCGGATGAGCGAGGGAGGTTTGCGTTGGTCACCATCGAGTACGAGGGGGACAAGGCGAAGGTCTACTCCGATGCCGGCCGAGGTGATACGTTCGCCGAAGTCTTGGCACGCCGCATCAGCCGGCGCAACCTGCTCAAGAGCAGCGTCGCGGCCTCGGCGATCGTGCTCATAGGCTCGGAGCCTGGCGGCGCGGCGCAGGACGCAACTCCGGAGGTGTCACCCGCCGCCGGAGTTGCTGGTTCGACCCTGAACTTCGAGCCGATCAGCCAGGACACCTCCGACCAAATCAAAGTCGCACCGGGGCACCGGGCGACCCCCTTTTTGCGGTGGGGAGACCCGATCACGGCTGACGCCCCGGATTTCGACCCCACCAACCAAACCCCGGAGGCCCAGGCGAAGCAGTTCGGCTACAACTGCGACTGGATCGGTTTCCTGCCGCTACCGATGGGCTCGAACGCCACGGACCGCGGCCTGCTGATCGTCAACCACGAGTACACCAACCCTGAGTTGATGTTTCCGGGCTACCTAGCTGCCAACCCCGAGTTTGCCGCGGCGATGGTGAGCCCTCAGGCCGACCAACGTCAGGTCGACATCCCGGAGTTCATCGCCAATCCCACGCAAAATATCGTCGATGTTGAACTTGAGGCTCATGGGCTGAGCATCGTCGAGATCGCTCGCGGTCAGGACGGGACGTGGTCGCTGGTCCGAGATTCCCAGCTCAACCGCCGCATCACCGCCACGACGCCGATGGACCTGAGCGGCCCGGCAGCCGGAGCGCCCCTACTGATGACGGGCACCGATCCTACCGGCACCCAGGCCGTGGGTACTCTCAACAACTGCGCTGGCGGCGTAACACCTTGGGGAACAGCCCTCACCGGGGAGGAGAACTTCCAGCAGTACTTCGCCAACCTCAACGCCATCGCCGAGGACAACCCCATCCGCGCGATGCACGACCGCTTCGGTGTCAACGAGGAAGCATCGGAACGCCTGTGGGAGAACTTCTACGATCGGTTCGACCTGGCCAAGGAGCCCAACGAGCCGTTCCACTTCGGCTGGGCGGTCGAGATCGACCCATACGACCCGCAGTCGAAGCCGAAGAAGCGGACGGCGCTCGGCCGCGCCAAGCACGAGGGAGCCACCTCTGCCATTGCCCCCGGCGGCCAAGTCGTGATCTACACCGGCGACGATGAGCGCTTCGAGTATGCCTACAAGTTCGTCACGGCAGGAACCTACAACCCGGACGACCGGGTGGCCAACATGGAATTGCTCGACGAGGGCACTCTCTACGCCGCTCGGTTCAACGACGATGGCACGGGAGAATGGCTGGCGTTGGTCCAGGGCGAGAACGGGTTGACCGGGGACGCCGGCTTCCCCACGCAAGCCGACGTGCTCATCAACACCCGCCTGGCTGCTGACGCTGCCGGCGCGACCAAGATGGACCGGCCGGAAGACTTCGAGACCAACCCTGTCACCGGCAAGGTCTATCTGGTCTGCACCAACAACAGTCGGCGTAACTTCGACGAGACGAGCAAGGCCAACCCGCGGCCCAACAACATCCACGGGCACATCATCGAGATCACCGAGGACGGCAACGACCACGCTAGCACCAGCTTCACCTGGGAGATGTTTCTTTTGGCGGGCGACCCGGCTCACGGATCCACCTGGTTCGCCGGTTTTGACCCGGATGAGGTGAGCCCAATCTCCTCTCCGGACAACATCACGTTCGACCTTGACGGCAATATTTGGATCTCGACCGACGGTCAGCCCAACACCTTTGAGGTCAATGACGGTCTGTTTGCCGCCCCCACCGAGGGCGCCGAGCGTGGCCACCT
>JALYMD010000400.1 GCA_030773875.1 Chloroflexota bacterium
GAACGGGTGGGACAGGATGTAGGGGTTGGGTCGGCTGATCCGGCGCGACGGACCAGCCCGTTGGGGTGCTCTCGATGGGTTCGGCGGTTCGCGACGCACCCAGCAGCGGTGCCTGGCGGACGCGGGCGCGGAGGTCGCCGCTGACGGTCTTGACAGCGATCCGGGGGCCGTCCCCACTCTCGTCGCCGATGCGCCAGGTGCGGCGCTCCGTCTTGCGGAAGGGCGGATCCACCGAGGCGTCGCCGGAGACGGCTTGGAAGGTCAAGGTGGCGGGTGTCTCCCCGGCCCCGGCGGCACCGGACGGCGGAAGGCCGAGGAGGAGATTGACGTCGCCGCTGACGGTCTCGACCCGGTAGGGGCCGGCGCCGGTCAGGGCCGCGTCGAGCGAGAGATCACCGCTGGCGGAGGCGAGGGTGAAGCGCTCCAGCTCGGCGTCGCGGACACGTAGATCGCCGCTGGCGGTGCGGGCCGTGAGACCGCCCGCGAGCCGCTCGGTCAGCACGTCCCCGCTGGCGGTGTGGACCGCGAGTTCCCCGGCGATCCCGACCAGACGGGCGTCGCCGAAGGCGGTTGCCACGTTCAGGTCACCCGTCACGTCCACCACCTGCACGTCGCCGGACGCGGTCCGCACCCGCACCACCGGCCGGTCACTCGTGGTCGAGGGATGGCGGCGTGGGATCTCGATATCCAGATCGTAGCGGACGCCGTCGCCGCCTAGAGCCCCTTTGAGGCTGTCGAGATCGAACTCAATGGATGGGCGGTCCGCTGTGTCCAGATCGTCCCGCTTGCCCCGCTTGCGCCCGAAGCCGAGCCCCGACCAGCCAATGCTGCTCGAGCGGAGGTGCGGACGGACCTCGATCCGGTGGTCGTCTTCGACCCGGACCATCAGGGATGCGTCAGTGAAGCGGCGGGAGCCGTGGCGTCCCTGTTTGGACGAGCGGACCAGCACGTCTGCTCGCTCCGTCGCCCGGATCTGGACACTTCCGTTCGGGTTGTGGACATCCAACTCCATAGGACGATCGGGCGAAAGGGGGATGCGGGTTTCCTGCTCGGTCGGATCGGACATCCCGTGCTGATCCTCAGTGTCTCGGTGCGACATCGTTCGTCTCCCGTGTTCCGGTTCTGCGGTCGTCGCTGCTGTTTCGTTCTTCGCTATCGCGGCGGCTTTCCTTGACGTCTCGTTGGCGTGGGCGGCGCAGGTTCCGCCTACTCGACCAGGATCTCGACTCGCTCATCCCCGTCGTCGACGTCCAGGAGGGAGCCGCGGAAGCCGGTGGTCATTGCCTCGCGGATCGTTTCGGCATCAAGGATCCGGTCTGGGGCAAACCGTCGGGCGATCCCGAGTCCGGCGTCGATGAGACCGAGCGGGAGGGCGAGGTTGAGGGTGGCGCGGCCGCTGTCGGTTTCGGTGATGCGGACACGGACCTGCCGGGCTCGCAAGCCGATCGGCCCGGTGGGGGCATCCCGGGAACTGGGCGCCGGGTTGCCGCGATCCAGGGCGTCCAGGAGGCGGGAGGCCTCGTCGGCGGTGACGGTGCCCGCTTCCAGCAGGCGAAGGATCTCCAAGCGCTCCTCCGCCACCGCGTCACGGTGGGATCGGGAGACGGATGGCTCGGTCATGGCGTGAAACCTCCTCTGCTCCAACGGGTTGGTGGGCTAGCCGCGCTCGGCCAGAGAGGCGAGACGCCGGGCGGCCTCATCAGCCGTGACCTGCTTCTCCCGCAGCGCCTCAAGGATCTGGCGCCGCTCCTCACGGGCCTGAGCCAGGGCCTGGCGGGGGCGGGGAGCATCCTCCCCACCGGCGATGAAGCCCATCGCTCGCAGCGCGTCGTCCAGGCGAGCGCGGACCGTGGGGTAGGAGATGCCGAGCTCCGCTTCGACGTCTTTGATGATTCCCCGGTTCTTGACGAAGACCTCAAGGAATTGAAGCTGGTCGGCGGAGAGGCGTTGGAATCGGCCGAGCCGGAAGCGGCCTTCCAGAGCCGTGTCGCAGTTGCCGCAATGGAGCCGGGTCACGGCGAGTTCGTCGCCGCAGACCGGGCATCGTCCAATAACCGAGGGAATCGTCACCATCAAACCTCCTGGGATGCTCGGCTGGTTCAAGCCCGCCGCTCCTCGATGTTTGATAATCTAGAGTGTGATTTCAATTTCGTCAATACATGGTTGATTATATTGATATCGGCCTTGAATCCGCTCCACTTGCGGCACCCTCATCCGAAGCGGTGCGCCGGCGTCACGCAGAGGGCGATGGGTGACCCGTACGCGGGTAGCCTCAGCTATACTCCCGGGACGGTACATGATGGGCACGGGCGCTATTTGGGGTACCGGAACTGCCTAGCCCGGATGGAACGGGGGGACATGGCGATGGCACGATTCGCGGTTGGGGACACAGTGCGGGTCTCGATGCCGAAGGGCCCGAACAAGCGTGGAGTAATCGGAGTCAGCGTGCTCTTCAGCACCTACGCTGAGGCCCGGTTCGACGGCGCCGTTGGTACGGTCGTCGAGGTCGACCCGCGCAGCACGCTGGGCTTGGTCCAATACCTGGTCAACTTCCGCGGTCACAAGAACCGGGTCGCCATCCCCTGGCAATCTCAGTGGTTCCGGGGGGAGTGGCTGGTTCCGGCCCCCGCGCCAGCCCAAGAAGCTCGGGCCCAGCCCGACGCGGCGGCTGGTGCGCAGGCGGCGAC
>JALYMD010000401.1 GCA_030773875.1 Chloroflexota bacterium
TCATCGAGGACGAGACCTTCGACACCGACGTGGAGGATCCTGAGGAGATCGCCGAAGAGGAGGCCGAGGCCGCGGAGGATGCCGCTGAAGCTGCCGAAGAGGCCGCCGAGGCTGCCGAGGAAGCGGCTGAAGAGGCTGCCGAGGAGGCTGAAGAAGCCGCCGAAGAGGCCGAGGAGGACTAAGGAAACCGGGGAGGAACAGGACCAACGGCGAGGCAGGCATCGCGCCGAACAGTGAGACGAACGAGGGGGTCCCGGTGACGGGACCCCCTCGTTCGTCAACATGGACGAAGCTGCCACCGCGGCGCACCGTAGCGCGCGCCCGCCGTCCCATTCTGAGGGCGGGCGGCCCAGTTACGAACCCTTCGAAGATCCCGCCGCCTTCCCTGCCTCGCGCCGCCCCGCCCGGATCGTACCGGTGGTCCGCCCTCCCGCGACCCGACGCCGACGCGCCACGGCCGGTTCCGTGCCCGCCTGTACCGGCTCCCGGCCCAGTTGGCAACGAAGGCGACGGTCTGACCGGTCCCACCGTTGGACGCGCCCAAGGCACCCCGGACGGTCACTCCAGGCGTAGCGGTCCCTGCCGGATGCGGGTTCGGACATCCTCCGGCCCGTTCGGCGCGGTCCACATCGCCTCGATCCACCAAGTGAGGCCTGCCTCAGCGAAGGGGCGCACGATGCCCGCCGCCCGCTCCGGGTCGTCCCCGGGGGTGCGTCCCTCCCAGACGATCTCGAACTGCGTCTCCTGCCCGCGGTGCTGCGCGATGTACGCCGCCATGGCACGGATGTCCTCGGGCGTAACCTCTCCACGCGTGGTGTAGGCCAGCAGCCCGTCGTAGCGCAGCGCCCGCCGCATCGACCGCTCGCTCGGCCACGCCCCCACGACCCAGATCGGGATCCGGGGCTGCTGGACCGGCGGAGGCAGAAAGATCATCTCATCCAGACGGTAGTGCTTCCCCTGGAAGCCGAACGGCCGCCCGCTCCAGAGGCCGGTCAGGATCTCCAGCCCCTCGTCCAGCAACTCGGCCCGGGTCCGGCGATCCATCGGCTCGCCCACCTTCCCGAAGCCGCCGTCGTCGAGCGCGCCCAACCCCACCGGTAGGACCAGCCTCCCGTTGGAGAGGTGATCAACGCTGACCGTCTCGCGGGCAAGTTGCCACGGGCGTCGCCGCGCCGGTGGCGTCAGCATCGCGCCGATGCGGACGCGCTCGGTTCGCATTGCCATCGCGGCCAGCACAACCCAGGGATCAAAGATCGGCCCCATGCCCTCAATGTGGATTGCGTCGTAGGTGAAGACGCCGTCCCAGCCCGCCGCCTCAGCCTCGGCGGCAAGCTCCGCCACGGTGAGCACATCGCCGGTAGGAATCACGAACCCGTAGCGCATCAGTGAACCGCCTCAGAAGGCTAGTCCTCAGTTGCGAGGCGCTGAGGATACGCGCCACTCCCCGATCCGCTCCCTGCCTTGCTCGGCATCCCGGGGGGCCGATGCTCGAAGCATCAGTGACCGACTCAGTTGAGCGAGAATTTGGGCGTTCAGGAGATGGGAGAGACCTCCCTGCCTTGCTGGGCAACACCTAGTCCGCGAAGCAATCGCTCCCGCAGGCCGATCACCGTCAACCCCACGACCTCCCGACGTGCCTCGTCGTAGCGCAGCACAAGCCCGTCACTGATATCGACACCGATGGCTGGACGCGTCTCTCCCCCGGATAGGTGCAGCACGTCAGCTTCCTGGTCGTAATCCCAGGTGACCGAGGCCGGTTGTTCGAGAATCTTCACCGCGTCCATCGCGTTGTCCCCGCGGACGATGGTCTGCGAGTCAAGCACGCCGTCAGGACGAAACCGTCCATCTCACCGATCTCTCGATACGCTCCTACGAGATGCTTACCGAACAGCGGAGCCTGCTCGTAGAAGCGAATGGACAGCAGTTCGCCCCCGTCCCCCTCCTGGATGAGGCCCGGCTCCGCCAGCGCCTCCAAAACCCGTTCGCGCTGACCGACCAGTTCGGGGTGGCGAGCATTGATGTGATCCCAATGCTCCTCGGTGAGTCGGATGAGCGCCCCAGCGTGTGATCGGACCCTCATAGGAGAATGTGCTTGGCGATGGTCAGCCTCCCAGCCGCCCTTGCTGCTCGGCCAGCCAGGCCAGCGCCTCCCGCACCGTGAGACCGGCGAGGTCCAGATCGCGCAGATCCTTCGCCAGCCGCTCGGCGGCGGAGGGCGTGACCGGGAAGCCATCGAGCGAGAGTTGGTACGGCGGGGTGATCCCCTCGGCGGCGTGGACGCCGTTGGGAGCCGTGCCGGCGGGCCGGGCAGGCAGCGGGACGGCTGCCCGGGAGGAGGGCAGCTCGGCGAGGACCGTTTCGGCCCGGTCGGCTACCCACGGCGGCAGGCCGGCCAGGCGGGCCACCTGGATGCCGTAGGCGCGGTCGGCCGGCCCCGGCCGCACCGCGTACAGAAAGATCACCCGCCCGTCTGCCTCCAGCGCGCCAACGTGGACGTTCGCGACACCCGGCAACGCGTCGGCCAGGCCCGTCAGCTCCAGGTAGTGGGTCGCGAAGAGGGTCCGGGCACCGACGCGGCCGTGCAGGTCCTCCACCACGGCCCGGGCAATCGCCAACCCGTCGTCGGTGGCCGTGCCGCGCCCAACCTCGTCCAGCACCAGCAAGCTCTGCCGGGTGGCCTGGTGGAGGATGGTGGCCGTCTCGACCATCTCGACCATGAAGGTGCTGGCGCCCCCGGCGAGGTCGTCCTGCGCCCCGACGCGGGTGAAGATGCGGTCCACCAGGCCGATCCGGGCCGCCGCGGCGGGCACGAACGAGCCGATCTGGGCGAGCAGGACGATCACGGCCACCTGGCGCAGATAGGTGCTCTTGCCGCCCATGTTCGGCCCGGTCACGAGCAGCAGGCGCGGGTCCCCACAACCGCCGAGGCAGCAGTCGTTGGGGATGAACGTCTCACCCGCCAGACTCGCCTCGACGACGGGGTGACGACCGCCGAGGATCGTCAGCGCCTCACTCTCGTCCAGCACCGGCTCCACCCAGCCGCCGCGCGCGGCGACCTCCGCCAGCGCCAGCAGCGCGTCCAGATGGGCAAGTTGGCCGGCGGTCTTCAGCAGGCGGGCCACCGCCGCCGTCACCTCCGCGCCAAGCCGGGCCAGCGCCGCCCGCTCCAGGGCGGCGATCTCCTCGTCGGCCGCCAGGATCCGCGCCTCGGCCTCCTTCAGCGCCGCGGTCACGTACCGCTCGCCGGCGGCCACCGTCTGCTTGCGGACGTACTCGCCAGGAACCAGCGGCAGGTTGGGCCGGGTCACCTCGATGTAGTACCCGAAGACCTTGGTGTAGCCGACTTTGAGCGAGCGGATGCCCGTCCGCTCCCGCTCCGCCCGCTCCAGCCCGCTCAGCCAGCGGCGGGTCCCGTAAGCTCCTTCCACCGCCGCGTCCAGGGCGGCGCAGAA
>JALYMD010000402.1 GCA_030773875.1 Chloroflexota bacterium
GTCGATAGTAGGGTGCAGCCAGAGTAGCGTCAAACGAGGTGATTGGCCTTGTCTAGGCGGGACACATGATTCAGTACGACACGGATGCCGGTCGATTCAAGTATCGCGTGTCTGGTGTCTGCCTCGACGACGGACGCATCCTGTTGCTCCAGTTCGACGGAGCGAACTATTGGGTGTTGCCTGGCGGAAAACCCGAGCTTCACGAATCGGCGTCGGACGCGCTGCGGCGCGAACTGCGCGAGGAGCTTGGCCTGGATGTAGAGGTTGGTCGTCTGCTCTGGGTCGTGGAAGATTTTTTCGTTGATGAAGATATCCAGTACCACGAGCTGGGGCTGATATTCGAGATCGTGGCAGGTCGCCGTGGAGGGACCGGAGACCTCTCTGCGCCTCAGTCTGGCGTTGAGTCCGACGGGCGAGGTCTTCGCGTTCGCTGAGAGTCGACCACCGCGCTCAGCACCACGCCGCTCTACCCCGCTTTTCTTCGCCGTGCGCTCCGCGAGCTGCCAGCGGAGACGACTCACATTGTGGTGCGGGGAACGGAGGAATCGGATCTTCTCGGGCCGAGCACCTTCGTGCGTTGACGAGAAAGGGGGCCCCATGACCAACGGACCCGGACTGAGTACCGACGAAATCATGGCGGTCGCGCTGGAGATGGCTGGGATGCAACGGATCCCGGACGACAGCGCGGTCTACGTTCACGGGCAGGGTCTACGCCGGGTGATGATGGGGGTGGACATCGGTGCGGCGGAATTGCTTTTGGCCCGCCAACTCGGCGTGGACGGAGTGATTGCCCATCACCCAGCTGGCGGCGCGGCG
Organism: Chloroflexota bacterium; assembly: GCA_030773875.1. The sequence continues at coordinate 817 of JALYMD010000402.1, forward strand.
ACCCTTCGATTTCCACGGGTCCTCGGGCGGCAGGTTGAGTTGATGGTCGAGGCGGGGGTTCCGGCCGAAGAAGCACGAGCCGTCGTCCAGCCGACCATCGCTCGTGGGATGCTCCGAGCCCAAGCGGCGAACTTCGACCACACCCCTTCGGTGGCGCGGCTCCTTGGGATGCCGTTTCTCAACGTTCATCTGCCCTTGGACGAGGTCGGACGCCGGGTCATGATTGAGGCGATCGATCGTTACAGCGAAACCCTGGGACGGGAGCCGACGGTTGCCGACATCGTGGAGGCTCTCAGCACCATCCCAGAGATTCGGAATGCCCCGACGGGGGTGATGGTGCCTGTGGGCAGACTAGACCGGCCAGCGGGCCGGGTCGCCGTCTTCCACGGGGCGGGGACGAACGGAGGATTTCCAGTGGCTCAGGCCCTGGCCGGTGCCGGCGTGGGTACGGTCGTCTATATCCATGTCGCTCCCGAGGAAGCGGATCGCTTGCGAGCTCTACAGCTCGACAGATTCAACCTGGTGGTCTCGGGGCACATCGCCTCCGATCTGATCGGCATCAACCTGTTCGTCGCGGAACTCGAGCGGCGGGGGATGGAGGTGATCCGGATGAGCGGCCTGTAGATGACCGGTGTCACCGGGGGCGACGGAGATCCACCGTTTACCTGGCATGGTCCGTGCAGCGCAGGATGACGCCGAGGGCCGATCGTCTGGCCGGCGGGCTCCGAAACCATGTTAGGAGGAACCTCATGGAGGAACGTGATTCGGCGGGCAAGGACACCGCGCCAACACCCGGTACGCCGGCGGCTCCAGTCCAAATTGACCCGTTGGCAGGTCAGGCTCAACCGTCCGATGTGCCCGCACCAATGGCATCAGGTGGAATCGGCGGGGTGCCGGATGGGACCCAGGTCACCCACCATTCGCCCACGCCCATTCCCGGCAAGCCGATGGCCCCGATTGCCACGGACCCGGCCGGCAACGATACGCTAGAAGGGCAGGCGATGGATCCACCTGCTGGGAGTGCCCATGCGGAGCGGGGTGGGTCCGGTTGAGCAACGAGCGGCCCTGGCCGGAAGCCGGTGGAGAAGCGTTTCACCTGGCTCCGGCCGAGGTGTGGGAGCGCCAGGCGGAGGCTGAGGCGTATCTCCCAGCGGCCTACGACGAGGATGGATTCGTCCATCTGACCATCGGTGAAGTCAACCTTCTGGCCGTGGCCAACGCCTTCTACCAGAACGACCAGCGCGCGCACGTTGTCCTGGTTTTGGACCTCAACCGGTTGACCGCCCCCGTCCGCTTCGAGGACGAAGGGCACATCTATCCCCGTGTCTATGGTCCGCTCAATCGCGATGCGGTAGTGGCCGCCCGGCGAGCAACACGTTTGGCGGACGGCTCGTTCGTGGGGATTGTGTAAGGGAACCAGTTCCCGGATCGACATCCAGGTCCTCGTCAATCTCCCTGCTCGGTTTGACCCGCTCTGGTCGCCCTCCGGCACCACGAAGGGTGCCCTGCCGTAGCCTGGCGATTGGCCACCGACGCATCGACGGACGATGATTCCTCAAGCCGAAGCGATGTCCGCCAATGTGGACACTGCTGGATCGTGACTACGCCCCCCCGTCGACGTTGGAGGATCCTTGTTCGCGTTCCTCGGCCGGTTTGCCTACCGTTGGCGGTGGTTCATTGTTGGCGCATGGGCGCTCTTGTTCCTTGCCGCGGTGCCCGTTCTGCCCCACATCGAGCGGCCGCTCAAGGTGGGCGGCTTCTCCTCGCCGGAGATCGAGTCAGCGCGGGCCCGCGAGGTCCTCGAGCGGGAGCTAGGTCTCGCACCGTCAACGCTGG
>JALYMD010000403.1 GCA_030773875.1 Chloroflexota bacterium
CGTCGCCGCCGACGCTCACCCGTCGGATTTCAACCGTCCAGTTCCAAGGGGTAGTTCCGGTTGACCATGAGGAGTTTTGGACCGGCGGCCGAGCCATGCGCGCGACTGGAGCCGCTGACAGACCAAATCGTCGTGCAGCGCCCCCGCCGCCTCAAATGGGCGTGCGTCAAACGCATCCCTCAGGCGCTTGACGACATCGCGGTCCTCATTCTTGCTCGACTACATGCCTCCATGTCGCTCTCGCATCGTCACCGGGCCAGCGGACGAGCTATTCGGGCGAGATGCACCATACCATGACAGTCGGGTCATGCTGGACGGTCGGCGGGCACCGTCTAACCAGCACGATTTGTCGTCGTCCCGGAAGCAAGGGCACCACGCCGACGCGCCTATGCCCCTTATGAAGGAATGTCGCGGTGACGGTTACGACGGTGCGCCGGCCGATGGTGCGGCCTACGTGGTCCCAGCGGGCGGCACGATCCACGCCTCCTCGTCGAGGAGGCGGAGCATCTCCCGGGCTGCAGCCTCGTCAGTGATCAGGACGTTGACAAGGCCCGAGCGGACGGCGCCGAGATTGGCCAAGGCCTTGTGGGGGCCCCAACTCACGCCAACGCGAAGGGGGATGCCGCGCATCACCTCGCCGCCGACGGCCACCGTTCGGTCGTTCAGTTCCAGGGAGCACAGGGAGCCGTCCAGGGCGTAATAAACGCCACAGAGGTCCCCCACCGCGCCCTGGCCCCGGATGTAGTCCAAGTCCGCGTCGTTGAGGTATCCGGCCCGGTAGATGCCGGACTGCTCGCTGATGGCGCCAACGGAGACTACCAACGTCTCGGCGCGACGGGCCATCTCTAGCGTCTTGCGGATGTGCTGGTCGCGCAGCAACCCGCTGCGCACGGCGGCGTCAGTGACGACCATCGGGGCGTGGAGGTGGTAGACGGGGCCTCCCAGGGTCTGGGCAAGGCGGGCTGCAACCTGGGCGCCGTCAATGTCGGGTGTGGCCCCGCCGATGCTGCCCATGAGCTGAACGACGCTGACCCCCCTCTTGCCGTGGAGGTAGCCGCTTGTCACCACGTGGTAAACGGTGCTACCCCAGCCGACGCCAACGATACTCCCGTCGGGGATCCGGGCTTGGAGGTAGCGGGCGGCGAGGGAACCGATCTTCTGGGCAACATCCTGTCTATTGTCGCCTTCAAGCACGGCGCTCGGTGGCGACGCGAGGATGAGGCAGTCGCGCAGACCGAAGTGGTGCCGGAAGGCTCCCTGGAGGTCGGGCAGCGTCTGGAGAGGGTGGTGGATTCGGATCTCGACGAGGCCCCGCTCCCGCGCCTCCTTGAGCATACGGGAGATGTTTGAGCGGGAGACGCCGAACCGCTTCGCGATCTGCTCCTGGGTCAGTTCCTCAACGTAGTAGAGCTGTGCTGCCTCGGCTAGCAGGAGCCGCTCGTCGGCGACCGATCGGGACGGGTCCACGGCCAACGTCCCTCCCAGATATCTAAATCGGGTTGCGCGGCGATCGGCGGATGCGAGTGGCGAGAATCCGACGGCGGGACAAGGCACGTCAGGCGGGCGAGTATAGGGAGTTTTGCACCCTTGTGCAATCGTTGAACGCACCGCTCCGCCCGGTTTTTCCTCATGAAGCATGCACTTCGTCAGCGTGAGGAACACCGTGGTCATATGCGCAGAACGAGAACAGCCGTGCAAAGATTTGTTGACACTCCTTCTAGGCCGTGCTAGGATCCGCCGAGTGCCACGCGGGTCCACAACTCCCACTGGATGATCCTCGTCAAGTACAGGGGTATGGATGGCCAACGTTGACTGGGTCACCGGTGCGGGCCAGAGGCCGCGCCGCCACGACTCCTTGTGGTCGCCTGTCGTCGGACTGACCCGCCGCGTCCTGACGTGGGACCGACCGTTCCTGTGGCTACTGCCCATCGTCCTGCTGCTGTTGGCGATCGGGATCTATCCCCTCATCTACAACCTTTACAACTCTTTCCGGGAGTTCGACCCGGTGGCGGGAGCTTACGAGCCAGTGGGCTTCGGCAATTGGCGCCGCCTCTTCACCGACGATAGGGTTCGTGGTGCACTCTGGACGACCGCCCGCTACGTCGGCTTCGCGCTCGCCATCGAGTTTGTGTTGGGCATGGCGATCGCGGTACTGCTTAACACCGGTCCTTGGGGGTCCGGGCTGTGGCAATCGATGTTGATCCTGCCAATGGTCGTCCCACCGACAGTCGCGGCCGTCATGTTTGAGGTGCTGGAGAATGCTGACTACGGCGCCGTGTCCTGGCTGCTCTACGAGGTGGGGCTGCTGGAGAAGACGGAGCCGTTGCTTGGCGGCACCGGGAAACATGCCCTCCAGGCCGTGCTGCTGCCGGATATCTGGCAGTGGACGCCCTTCTTCGTGCTCATCCTGCTTGCGGGACTCAAGGCCCTGCCGACGGAGCCCCTAGAAGCGGCACAAGTTGACGGTGCCAGCCCTCTGCAGCAGTTCCTGCACATCACGCTCCCCATGCTGCGTCCGATGATCGCGGTGGCGGTGCTGTTCCGGCTGGTGGACCTCCTCAAGGTCTTTGACTACGTCTTCGTCATGACGAACGGCGGCCCAGGGGTCAAGACGGAGGTCCTCAGCTTCTACGCGTACCAACGGTCGTTCCAGAACATCGAATGGGGTTACGGCTCCACGCTGGGATTGGCGATCCTGGTGGTGGCGATCGTGCTCGCCAACGTCTACGTCCGCGTCTTCAAGGTCGAGTGGTAGGCGAGGAGGGGCGCAAATTGGCGGCTACACCCGCCACCCCAGTGGCTAGCGGGGTTAACGAGCGGTTCGGCGCCTTGGATCCATCGGCGCAGGCCGCCGTGGCCTCGCGTCGGCGCAACCGGGCGCGGCTTACGCAGATCGCTCGAACCCTTGTCGCCGGGCTGGTGGCGCTCGTCTTCTTCTTCCCGATACTCTGGTGGGGGCTGAACTCGGTTAAGCCGACAAGCGAGATTCTGGCAGTGCCGCCGCGGTTCGCCTTCGAGCCAACGCTGAACTGGTTCCGGGTGGTGCTAGGCAACGCCGACCCGACCAAGTTCAACGTTGAGCAGAGCGGGTCGGTCGGAAGAGGGTCAGGCGGCGGAACGTTTTATTCCATTCCCTACCTGCGAGATAGCTTCCTAATCGGGGCGGGGAGCACGCTGCTGGTGTTGCTGATGGCAACACCGGCGGCCTACGCGCTCTCACGATTCCGAATGAACCGGCGCAAGGACCTGGCGTTCTGGATCCTCACCCAGCGGATGATGCCGCCGGTGGTGGCCGCGTTCCCGCTGTTCACGATGTTCCGCGCGATCGGCTGGATCGACAGCTACCAGGCGCTGATCCTGGTTCATACCGCCATCAACGTGCCTCTGGCAACGCTACTGCTGCTGAGCTTTTTCGACGAGGTCCCACGGGAACTGGACGACGCGGCGATGGTGGACGGCGCGAGCCGCTTCGGCGCGTTCTCGCGGGTCGTGCTCCATTACGTCCGGGGCGGGCTGGCCGCGACGGCGGTGCTCACCTTCGTCTTTTCCTGGAGCGAGTTCCTGCTCTCCCTGGTGCTGACCACCGGCGGGATCCGGACCGTGCCGGTGGCGTCGTCCACCTTCACCACCGCCTTCGCCACTGAGTGGGGGTACCTGGCGGCGCTGGGCACGGCTAGCATCGTACCGATCTTCGTCTTCATCCTGCTGGTCCAGCGTCACCTCGTCCGTGGACTGACGCTGGGCGCGGTTAAGTAACGGGTCCAAGGCCAGAACGATCGCCGGCGCCGTTCCCAGTGCCCGTTTTTCGGCCGGCTTGGCCGATGGCCAACCTGCGTGTTTCGATCCTGGAGCGACGTGCAGTACTCCTACCATCGCCCACCCGTTGGGCGAGACGGAGACGACAAGGAGGTGCTGGGCCGACTGGAGGGCGGCTAGAGCCATTAATCCAGATCGAGTGCGGGGCGTGAGCGTCCGATCGCGACAATTGGGCTGCACGCAGCGACGCGGCAGCCATGAGGAGGAGTCCGACGGTGAAGGAGACGACCGACTACCGCGACAAGATGGCGATCCACGGGGCGCTGGAGGCGTACCGGCAGAGAAGGATCAGCCGCCGCCATATGGTCAGGGTGCTGGCCGCCGCCGGCGTCGCCCTCGGGAGCGGGCGCTACTTTGCAC
>JALYMD010000404.1 GCA_030773875.1 Chloroflexota bacterium
GCTCATACGTCACCGCTTCGCCGGGCAGGAGGGCGAACCGCTCCTGCCGGAGATCCAGGGCGGCTGCCGCCCAGCGTGCCGCCTCGGCGTCGTCTTGGGCCTCCAGGGCGCGGCGCAGTGCTCCGTCCTCCAAGAAGCGCAGCGCGAGCAGGCTGGCATCCTCGACGGGGTAGAGAAAAAGGTCGACCTCGTTGGCGCCCCATTCAGGATGGCGCTCCCGCTGAAAGACGTGGAACGACTCGTGAACAACGAGCGCGGCCGCCTCTGTTGGGGTCCACGCCATCAAACCCGTGAGATCGACGGTTGCCGTCAGCACGCCACCGATCTCGGCAGTGCTATTGGCAACGAGCGACGGGTGGCGCCCCGGAAAGACGGCCGTGCCGGGATAGCCATCCCACGCCACAAAGCCGTTCGGCAACGCCCGGTGGGCGAAGAGAAAGGTCGAGGTCCCGTCGTACACAGCGAGCGGGGTGCACCGCGGGTCGAACCCGGGCCAAAGGGAGTCCTTGGCAATCCGCTCCAGCTCCGACAGCAGCGCAACGGGCTCAAACGGGGCCGCCGTCCAGCTAGCGACGGAGCCGGCAGACGTAGGGGTGGGTCGCTCCAGGGACATCGGCCAGTCGTCGTTTATCGCACCTTGCCGCGGGCCGCGACGTCCCAGACATCGGCAAGGTGGCCGTCGCGGACGAGGAAGAGCTGGTCCTGGAGGTTGACGGTCGGGCAGACGTGGTTGGGGATGATCTCGACCCGATCCCCGACCCGGAAAGCTTTCCGATCCTCGCCCTCCGGCAGGAGGACGACGCCGTGCTCCTCGCTGATTCGGGCGATCTCCGCCTGGGGGTGACCAACGATGTAGCCATGGCCGGGGTGGGCCAAGCTCCTGTCCATCGCCAAGGTCTTGCTGCCGGCGTCGATGACGGCGCGGTCCGGCGCCGGACGGCTGACGACGGTCGCCAGAATCCGCAGCGCGCAATCGTTCGGGCCGAGGCGGCCGTAGCGGAAGGCGGTGTTGTCGTTGAAGACGTAGGTGCCGGGCCGCATCTCCGTCACGCCGGGAACGGTAGGTGTGTAGGTCGCCGCTGGGGTGGATCCGACGCTGACGGCAGAGACATCCGCGCCCTCGGCGCGCACCGCCTCCGCCGTCTCGACCAGCGCCCGGCCGGCAGCCAAGGCGGTCGCCTCGATCTGCTCCGGGGAGGCGGCGTTGGCCTGCCCTTCGTGAGTCATCACGCCCACCACCCGCAGGCCCGGCAGCCGCGCGAGGTCCAGGGCCAGGGCAGTTGCTTCCTCCCCGGCCCGCGCCCCGGCTCGATCCTGCCCGGTGTTGACCTCCACGTAGACGTCGAGCACGCGGTCCTCGGCGGCCATCGCCCGCGAGAGCGCCTCGGCGGCCTCGCGGGAGTCGAGCGCGACGACGACCCGGGCCCGCTCCATCAGCGCCAGGAGGCGGCGGATCTTCGGCTCGCCCACCGTCGGGTAGGCCAGCAGGACATCCTCGACGCCGCCTTGCCCGACCATCACCTCAGCCTCGCCGATCTTGGCGCAGGTGGCGCCCACGGCGCCGGCGGCAAGCTGCAGTCGGGCAATCTGCGGCGTCTTGTGAGTCTTGATGTGGGGCCGCATCGCCACCCCGACGCTGCTGGCGAAGGCCGCCATCTCGGCGATGTTGCGCCGCATGATCTCTTCATCCACGATCAGGCACGGGGTGTCCAGGACCTCATCTGGGGAAAGGATGGTTTCGGCGCGAGCGGCGGTCGCGGTCATGGTCGGCTCCTTCTGCGAACAACAGCGCGGGCTGCGCTCGCGACGACATCAGACGCCGGCGGCATCCCGGCCGGATGGGCCGGTGCAACGGCGAGCAGTTGATGGCCGGCATTATCGCAAGCCGGTTGGCGTCGCGGTCCCAATCGATCCGACGAGGGTGAACACAGGATTCCCGACGGGGACGGAGGCCGGAGGCCGGCAAGTCGGGTTTGACCGGTGGCAGCGGGATCTACCGTGCTGAGACCGGCCAGCGAACACCGCTGGTATCAATCCATCGACCCTGCTTGCCCGAGCGAACCACGCCGTCCAGCACCTCCTGGACCCGGACCCCGTCGGCGAAGGAGGGGGACGCCGGCTCACCCGTGCGGATGGCCCGCACCCACTCCTTGAGGAGCCTGATCGTCGGCCGGACAAGGGAATAGCCAAAGGTCACGTCGAGCCCATCGCCGTCCAGCCAGTCCGGCAGCGGCAGCTCGGCCAACTGCCCCTCGCCACGGCGGGCACCATAGAGGCCACCATCGCCGTGGGCCATCAGCATCCCCTCGGATCCGGAGAGGACGATCTCCTCCGCAGCATCGACCGGGGCGGTGGCGGTGACGTGGACGGTAGCGAGCGCGCCGTTGGCGAAGCGCAACACGAAGGCGAAGTTGTCGTCCGCATCGACCGTCGCCATCGCAGCCGACTCGGGCAGGCGGCGCTTCTTGACCATCGTCGCGGTCGCGCCGGCCACAGCTGTGATCTCGCCGAACCACCAGCGCAGCGCGTCGATGTGGTGGGACCCCGTCGCCCCGAGCATCCCGCCCGCCTTGTCGTGCTCCATCAGCCAGCCGAAGGGGCGACCGAGCGGGTCCGACAGGCTAGAACGGAAGACGGTCAGGGTGGCGGCGTGGGGCTCACCGAGGTATCCCTCGTCGACCAACTCCTTGATCCGGGAGCGCAGCGGCAAAAACCGAAACTCGTGGTTGACCATGGCCGCAACACCGACGCGCTCGGCCATCTTGACCATGTCCCGTGCCTCGGCCAGGTTGCGAGCCATCGGCTTCTCGCAGAGGACGTGCTTGCCGGCCTCCAGCGCCGCGAGGGTCATCTGGTGGTGGAGGTAGGGCGGCGCGGCGACGACCACCGCGTCGATCTCGCGGTTGCTGACCATCTCGCGGAAATCGGTGCAGGCGGTGGGGATGTCGTGGTCGGCGGCGGCAGCGCGTGCCCGGGCGGCCCGGCGGGAACAGACCGCGGCGACCTCGAACTCAGGCAGATGCTTGAGGGCGGGGATGTGGACGGCGGCACCGAAGCCGGTTCCAATCACGCCGACCCGGATCGGCTCCGTCTCGGCCGGAACCTCGGGCGCTGCCCGCTTGGCTCCGGTCTGTTGCCAGCGCGCCGCCACCATCGGACCCGCCCCGTTTCCCTGCCCCGCCGATGCCCCGCACGGTCTTCCGACGGGTCGCCGGCTCGACCGGCCTTCGTCCTAGCGCCGCGCTTGTATCTAAGCGACGTTCGGCCACCAATGCTACCACAGCCCTCTGACCGCCCGGCTCCGCGGAAGGCTCCGTTGGGAGCCGGGGCTGGCCCTGTTCGGTCGCCTCGACACGGTCTGAGCCCCGGGTTTGTGGCACGATGCCGGTCGGGATTAGGGAGTCACGCGGGCCCGCCGGATACGGTTCCGGCGGCGCCACGCGGCACCAGAGGGGAAGGACGGAGCGATGCGGCTGTACACCGGGAAGGGCGACCAGGGAACCACGGATCTGCTCGGCGGGCGTGTCGGCAAGGACGACCCGCGGATCGAGACGATCGGCGCGCTGGACGAGACGACTTCCGCCCTGGGCCTGGGGCGAGCGCTCGCGACCAGCAAGCGGGCGAAGGACCTGTTGGTCGAGGTCCAGCGCGATCTCTACCAGGTGATGGCCGAGTTGGCCTTCACCGACGAACTGCGCCCCGCCAGCCTCGCCCTGGGCGGGGATCGGGTGGACCGTCTGGGCGAGATCACCGACGCGCTTGCCGAGGAGGTGGAGATGCCGCCGCGGTTCATCCTGCCCGGGGACACCGTACCCGGTGCGGCGCTGGATGTCGCGCGCGCAGTGGCCCGCCGGGCTGAGCGGGAGGCGGTGGCACTGGCCCACACTGGCCAGATTGCCAACCCCCAGATCCTGCCCTACCTGAATCGTCTCTCCTCGTTCCTCTTCGTCCTGGCCCGCTACGAGGATCGCCAGGCAGGTGTCACGCCGAAGGCCGCGAAGGGGTAAGCCTCCGGCCGTCAGGTCCGCGGACTACGTTCAGCACCCACAAACCTCAAGCGCAAGAGTCGCGCGACGTGACGGGGTACTGTCCTCAGCGCAGGAGCAGATCAAGATCGATCGAGACATTGGGGAGCGCTGCCGGCTGCACGATGCCGCCCCGATAGACAGTTTCGGTGTAGGTCTCGTCCGGCTGCCGGTGCCAGGCTGTGAGCGTCCGCTCGTACGGATGGAGACGCCAGATCTCGGTATCGCCTCGGCGCCGGTATTCCGGCAGCTTGGCGTCCACGTCGTAGTCGCCGGTGGAGGGAGACCAGACCTCGACGACGAGCGGCAACGGCGCGTCGTAGACCTCAAGGACGTCGGAGCGGTCCCGAAACGGCTCCGTCATCGAGACGGGCACGACAAAGACATCGGGGATGTAGTAGGCCTCGTTGGGACGGCGGACCCAGCCCGCGTTGATTCGCACATCGAACTCGTCCCAATCGAGTTGCTGTGTCAGCATGGAACCGAGCCGCGCGATAGCCCGATTGCGCGCAAAGGTCATCGCCGGCTTCTCCCGCAACCTCCCCTGATGCAGCTCCCAGTGACCTTCTGGGTCCTCCAGCACGACCTGCTGGTAGGTTTGTTCGCTCACTGGCATGGTGGGATCCTTTCGGCTCCTCGCGTCCTTCGCCTTCAGTCTATGCCCCGCCCGAGGAATCGGACGCGGACGCCATTAGCGGTGCCACGTGAGCCAGTTCCGCGATCGTCGACCAGTCCTGTGCTCGCTTCCCTGCTTCGATCTGGTGAATCAGCTCAACGAGCCGGGCGTTGACGGGCGTCGGCACCCCTAGCGCGCGACCTTGCTCGACCACCGGACCGATCTGGTAATCGACCTCCGTGCGCCGTTTACGCACCTTGATGTCGCGATGGATGCCCATGTGCCGCTTGATTGCCGTCTTGCCCTCCGCCGCCCAGCGCTCGAACAGCGCGTCCGTCTCGGCGATGCGATTTGGATTGCGGCGATCGAAGAGGCTAGGCTCGAAGCCGTGGATGTTCTCTAGGCGGATCCCCTGGGCCCGCGCCACGTCCACGACCTCCGCCACCGTGCCCCGAATGGCCGTTCGGGCGTCCGGGACCATCACCACCTCGTCGATCGGTGCGTCGACACTGGAGACGACGAAGGCGAGGGCGGCGTAGCCCAGCTTGCCCCAGAGGTACCCCTCCAGGTTATTCGTGATCTCGACCTCCGTCACCGCCGACAAGACCTTAGCGATCTCACGGATGCGCGGGGTGTCTTTCCCGTCAAGCTCACTGATGTAAGTCGTGGGCCGGGTGGCGAGAACGACGTGCCCCGGTTCGAGGAGGTCGGCACCGAAGTGGACGAAGGCACCGACGGTCCGCTCCGGGCCGACGATCCTCGCAATGACTTCCTCGTTCAAGCCGTTCTGATAGGAGACGATGCATCCGTCCGGAGCGAGATGCGGGCGAATCTGTTCGACCGCCGCCTCGGTGTCCATGGCCTTGACGGCGAGCACCACCAGGCCGAGCGGTCCGTCGTCGCGCACCAGATCCGGCAGGCGGTTCGGGACGATGGCCGGCACGCGCTCCGCCACGTCCAGTAGCCCACTAAGGCGGAACCCGTCGCGGTTGATCGCCGCGACGTGGGTGGCGTCGCGGTCGACCAGCACGACCTCGTGCCCTGCTCGGTGCAGCAGCACGCCGACCGTGCCGCCGATCGCTCCTGCCCCAATCACCGTGACGCGCATGTCGCTCCTCCCTGAATCAGCCAGAGGTGCCGGCGGTGGAGGCAATGCCCGCCCGCCGGTCCACAACGATCTCCCCGCCCTTGATGACCAGCGCGATGCACTCAGGCGCTTGGAGAACTTGGATATCGGCGAGGGGATCAGCGTCGACGAGCACCAGATCCGCGTACCGCCCTGCTTCGATCCGTCCCACGTCCGGGAAGCCGATGCCGTCGGCCGCACCTCCCGTCGCGGCGACCAGGGCCTCACGGGTGGACAAGCCGGCCTCGACGAGCATCTCCAACTCGTAGGCATTCTCGCCGTGCCGGACATAGGGCATCGCCGCGTCGGTGCCGCAGATGATCCGGACGCCCAGCTCCCGTGCTCGCCTGACCGTCTTCCAGGCGTGGGCGATGGCCTTCTGCCTCCACAGCTCAAGATTCTGGGCTCCGACAGGCAGGGCTCGCTCGCCGAACTCACGGAAGCGCCCAACGACGCTCAGGGTCGGGCAGAGGACCGTTCCCTGGCTGGCCATCTGGTCGAGCTGGGAATCGCTCAGGTAGAAGCCGTGCTCGATGCCATCTATCCCGGCATCGAGGGCCCAGGTCGCGCCGTCGCCGCCGTAGCAGTGGGCGGTGACCTTTCGCCCATGCCAGTGCGCCTCCTGGATAAGGGCCTGCACCGTCTCGGCGGTCATCTCTGGAGCGCAATACCCGCCGTAGCGGCGCACGTGCTCGGTCAACGTCGCGTTGAACTTGATGAAGTCGACGTCGTAACGCAGGTTTTGGCGCACCGCCTTGCGCGCCTCGTCGGGGCTGTCCGCCACGGCACTCGGTCCGGGCAGAGACAGGTGCGGGGGCAGTGCCTTCTCCCGATCCATGTGGCCGGCGGTGGACGTGATACCGAGCCCGCAGGCCCAGATGCGGGGGCCGGGGACCTGCCCGCCGTTGATGGCGTTGCGTAAGGCGATATCGGCGTAGTAGCGGGAAGCGGCGTCCCGTACCGTCGTGAACCCGGCATCGAGGTCCCGCTGGGCGTTGCGGAAGCAGTTCAAGGTGACGGTCGGGATTGAAGACATCACGTCGCCGACGCCGAAGGCGGAGTCGCCGGGCTCGCCGCTCCCGACGAGATGGACGTGCGCGTCGATCAATCCCGGCATCAGCGTACCGTCGGGCACGTTGAGCACCCGATCGTCGTCCGTGGCCATCGTTCCCTGGCCGCGGAAGACGTCAAGGATCCGATCCCCGTCGATCACGACTTCCGCCGCCGTTGGTTCGGTGCCGCTTCCGTCAAAGAGCCGATTGGCTCGAATCACCAAGCGCATCGCGTTCTCCCTTGCGTGAGGCTGGCCGTCATCGGCCGGCGCACTTTCCCTGCTGCTCATCCGAGCAATTCGCCCGCCCGCAGAGCGCGAACCCATTCCCCCACTTCGTGCGCGAGGAGTCTTTCCCCCAGCTCGGCCGTGGACCTGCGCGCATCGCCTAGGATGCCGGTCGGGCTCGTCTCGGTCATGGGTGGCGGGACTTTCGAACGCCAACGGATCGAGGCGTCACCGGTGAAGCCTTCGACCGCGCGCCCCATGTCAACCAGATCTGGATGGCAGGCAAGCATCATTGATGTCTCACCCTGCCCCGCGTGCACGCCGACTCTAGCAGGATCTAAGGCGAGTTCTTGGAGCAGTGCTTGCCGCCTCCGCATCCCGCTCTCGAAGTTCGTTCGGGAGTGGATTCGGATGTGGGGATAGGTCTCTCTCAGCCCGGGAACCGCTGCGTTGAGGGCTCCGTAATTGCCGCCATGACTGGACAGCAACACGATGTCGGCGAAGCCGTGGGAGACGAGCGAGTCGACAACCTCTCGAATCACCGTCGCCAGCGTCTCCTCGGAGATCGAGACGGTGCCCGGCATTGGCAGATGCCCTACGGAGTAGCCGATGCCAATGGCGGGGGCCACCAGCGCGTCGCCCAGCGCCCTGGCGAGCCGAACGGAGATTTCGTAACCCAGATAGGTGTCGGTCCCGATCGCCATGTGTGGACCGTGCTGCTCCATGGCGGCAACCGGGACAATCACCGTCCGTTTCCCGGCAGACATGGCGTCTCGAACATCGGTCCAGGTCATCCGCTCGATGAGGACTTCCTTGAGCATTCTCCCCTCCTTTCCAGTGGCCGGCGCTCGTGTCCAGTCGATCGCGCCCTTGCGCCTGCTGCGCTCAGATGCGAACGTCTCCTCTAGTCTCGTGTGAATCCGCGCAGGCGCCGTGTGGCGCCCGAGCGAGTCGGTTGCCGTCACCGAGCTGACCGTGGGAGAGGAGCGAAGAAACGTGGCGGAACGGAGCGGGGTATTGGTCACCGGCGCTGGCGGCCGGATCGGCAACGGGATCGCCCGGATGTTTGCCGCGAGAGGAGAGCGCCTCGTCATTTCCGATCTGGACCCGGAGCGGCTCGAGTCCACGCGCCAAGCGTGCGAACCGCTTGGCGGCCAGGTCAGCGCGGCCGCGGCCGACGTGGGCGACGAACAGGCGATCGAGCGGCTCGTTGCCGAGACGGTTGCCGCCGTGGGGACGATCGGCATCCTGGTGAACTGCGCCGGGATCTTTCCCAATACCCCGGTCGCGGAGATGGAAACGACCGAATGGGATAGGGTCTTCGCAATCAACGTTCGGGGGCCGTTTCTGCTGAGCCGGGCGGTGGCCCGGCAGATGATCGCCCACAAGCTCGGGGGATCGATCGTCAACATCAGCTCCAGTGCCGGCCAGTCCGCGCGCACGGGCGGTGCCCACTACTGCGGCTCGAAGGCCGCCCTCGACATGCTGACCAGGACCATGGCGATCGAACTCGGCC
>JALYMD010000405.1 GCA_030773875.1 Chloroflexota bacterium
GTGCTCGGCCCGACAGGCCGCAGGAGATGCGCGGCGCGCCGGGGAGGGCGCGCCCGCTTGCGCTCACCCGCTGTCCCGGCCACTCACCCAGGGCAACGGGACGTTCCGGATTTCGTAGCTCCGCACCATGGGCTATTCGCTTTGTGCATAGCCACCGCCCGTGTTGGATATCGGTGACCTGCTCGCGTACTACAAGGGGGAACGGCGCCGGCAGGACCAGGCAAGGAGGTTGTCCGGTGCCCACCTGAGCGGTCCAAGCGAATTCACCCCCCAAGCGTGTGGACGGGCAGGGAGGAATCGTCACCGATGCGTTGGTATAAGTTGGAGGCCGGCGATCCTGCCGGCCTCCAAGATGATTCTCGATGGCTGGCTGGGGACGTGGAACCGGCACCCGAGCAGGAGCAGCACCGGCGCAGCGTCCTGATCGCCATGGGTGATGGAGTGACCCACCGGGCGCTGGCGGAGCTTCTGGCGATGGAGGGCCACGAGGTACGGCAGGCAGCCAACGGCGCCGCGGCCCTCCGATCAGTACCGCTGACGCGTCCGGATATCGTTGTGGCTGACGCCTGCTTGCTGGGCCTCGAGGCGGGCGCGTTGGCTGGATGCCAACGCGAGTGGGAGGTGTCCGTCGTCCTGCTCGGATCAGAGGAACCGGTGGGGGCTGACGGTGGCGTCATCTCCTTGCCGAAGCCGATTGCGTCACGCGCTTGCTGGCGCTGATCGCCCCGTTTCCCGCCAGGCCCGCGGGCTGACGGCTCGAAGGCGCGCCCGGAATCAAGCGGACGCGGGGGAACCGCCTCCGCGGTCAGGCGAGGCGCGGTCAGGTGAGGCGGGCGGCGCGGGGCACCCGCGCGTCGAGCCAGGCGAGGAGGAAGGCGATCACGTCGTCCCGCTGGGGCTCGTTGAAGATCTCGTGGCGGAGACCGGGCCAAAGCTTGAGCGTCTTGTCGGCGCTGTGGGCGTGGTCGTGGAGGAACTGGGAGCCGGCGGGGTTGGTCAGGGTGTCGTCGGCACCATGCATGACGAGGAGGGGCAGGGTCAACGTTTCAGCACGGGTGCGCGCGTCCACGGAGGCGAGCATCATCTGGTGGCCGGTGCGGGCCCGGAGGCGCCCCTGGTAGCAGAGCGGGTCAGCGGCGAAGCGCCTCTCCACTTCCGGGTCGCTGCTGAGGATGCCGGGGCCGCGAGACGGAACGACCGGCAGATGCGGCGCGACCGCCGCGATGAGGCCGCCCACCCGCTTGAGCAGCGGTGAGACATCGTCGCCGATCTGGAGGGCGGCGCCGGAGAGGACGAGTCCGGCGAGATCCGCCTGGTGCCGGAGCGCGTAGCGGGTGGCGATCAGCCCGCCCATCGAGTGGCCGAGCATGAAGCGCGGCAATACCAGATATCTATCGCACACCCGGTCGACGAGCAGGTGGAGGTCCTCGACGTAGTCGTCGAAGCGGGTGACGCCGGTGCGACGGCCCGCGCTCTCCCCGTGGCCGCGATGATCGAGGCCGGCCACGGCGTAGCCGCCCCCGACGAGCGCCTCGATAACGTGCGCGTAGCGCCCGAGGTGCTCGCCATACCCGTGGGAGAGCAGGACGACCGCTGAGGGCTCCCCTTCTGGGCACCAGAGTCCGGTACGCAGCCGCATCCCCTTGTGCCCGATCAGTTCCCCGCGCTCGTGCCCCACCTTTGCCATCCCCCGCGCGCCGTCCGTTTGGGGCAGGGTAGCAGCGGCGGGCGCCGGCATCGAGGTGCCGTGGCGCCGGAACGGCTCCGGCACCGGAAGGTCCGGGGGGATGGGGCAACCGGGATCAACGGAGACGGATGGTGTCGCCGGAGGAGAAAATGGGTCCCGGGGCATGGCCAAGCCTGGTGTAGACCGCCGGGGGGATGCCGATGTCGGCCAGATGCAGCTCGCCCACGACGGGTCTGGCGGCCGGCAGCAGCAAGCCCGTCTTCGGGAGCGCCAGGGTGAGGGTGGCCGCGGCATGGATACACGGCACGTAGGCAGCGCCGGTCGTCGCGTCCAGGCCGGAGGGCACGTCCACCGCGAGGATTGGGGCGGGGTGGGCGTTCGCGGCCCCGACCAGGTCGGCGACGGCGCCGGCTGGCGGGCCGTTCAGGCCAAACCCCAGTAGGGCGTCGATCAGCAGATCGGCCTCCGGCAGGGCGACGGAGATCTCTGCGGAGCCAGCCGCATTGGACGCGGGCGCAACGGCGGGGACGCCCATGGTCTCAAGGATCGCAAGCTGGTGCACCATCGGACGCCGGGCGGAGCGATCGGAGGAGCGGAGCGCAGCCGGGTCGTGAGTCAACCAGACCTCGACCTCGGCGCCCCAGGCGTGGAGGAAGCGGGCGGCGACGAGGCCGTCCCCGCCGTTGTTGCCGCTTCCGGCCAGGACGAGGATGCGGCGACCTTCGGCACGACGGTTGAGGAAGCGGTCGCGGGCGAAGACGCCCACCGCCCGTCCCGCAACCTCCATCAACTGGAGCACGTCCAGCCCCAGGTCGTCCATCAGGATCCGGTCCACCCGCGCCATCTCAGCGGCGGTCAGCGCGGGGATAGCATTCGTCTCTTCCACCGTGGCACCCTTCCTCGAAGCGGGCTGGCGGCGCGGCGGAGTTCGCCGCCTCACCATCATAGGACCGGGGAGGCCGTGAGGGAGCAAATGGGGGACGAGGCCGAGCGGGCCGTGGCGCTCGCGGCGTTGCATCGGGAGGTCGCCGGGTGCGTCCAGTGCGTGGGCGCCGGGTTCATCCCGGTGGCGCACCCGATCTTCCACGGCGCGGTCGGCAACCGGCTGATGGTGGTCGGGCAGGCGCCGGCGGTGCTGGCCCACGAGCGGCCGCTCCCCTACACGGGGGCGACGGGCAAGACGCTGCAGGCGTGGCTGCGGACGGCGGGGTTCGACGCCGGGGCGCTGCACGAGCGGTGCTACCTGACCAGCCTGACGAAGTGCTTTCCCGGCACAAGCGCGAGCGGCAAGGGCGACCGGGCGCCGAGCGGGGCGGAGATCGGGCTGTGCCGCGGGCACCTGGAGCGGGAACTGGCGCTGGTGCGGCCGGAGGTGGTGCTGGCGCTGGGGCGACTGGCGGCGACGGAGCTGGCCGGGCCGGCGCCGCTTGCTGAACTGGTCGGCACAGTGCGGGAGGCGGAGCGCGGCGGGCACCGCTTTTTGGTGCTGCCTCTGCCCCATCCGTCCGGCGTCTCCCGCTGGCTCAACGACCCGGCCAACCGCGCCCGGCACCAGCGGGCCCTCGCGCTGCTGGCGGAGCTGCGGCTCGCCCGGAGACTGTGAATCCCAGGTTGTCCGTCTCTCGGGCGTTGGCGTCTGCGTACCCGTGCCTTTATGAACGACCGCCAGGGCAGCCGGGCCCGTGTGACCCGGCACGGCAACGAGGCGGCCCGATGAGCCGCCCCGTCTCACACCGTCGCCGTCCGACCGCTCTCGATCACCCTTCCAAGAGGAGGTTTTCCGGGTCCTCGATGAGGTCCTTGATGCGGACGAGGAACTGGACCGCCTCGCGGCCGTCCACGATCCGGTGGTCGTAGGAGAGGGCCAGGTACATCATCGGCCGCACGACGACCTCGCCGTCGCGGACGACGGGGCGCTGCTGGATGGCGTGCATGCCCAGGATGCCGACCTGGGGGGCATTCAGGATTG